>JAJZKQ010000014.1:0-18384 GCA_021804095.1 Microcaldota archaeon
ACCTTGATGGGGATACGATAGTGAAGGTTGAGCCCCATATAGGATTTCTGCATAGGGGAGTTGAAAAACTTGTAGAGACTAGAATGTATATGCAGAGCCATCCTTACATGGAAAAGATAGATTATATTGCACCGATGAGCGTTGACGAGCTTTATGTTGCCACTGTCGAGAAGGCCATGGGAATTGAGGTAAGCGAACGCGCCGAGTATGTAAGGGTAGTCTTGCTTGAGCTGCAGAGGATTGCGAGCCATCTCTTCTGGGTAGGCAGCATATGCAATGACCTTGGCCAGCTCTTTACAACATTTATGTGGGGATTCAGGGACAGGGACATGGTATTAAGGCTTCTTGAAGTTGCTACAGGGCAGAGGATGTTTTATGTCAACATGAGGCTTGGAGGACTTGCCAGGGATATACCGGAAGGATTCGCTGGAGAGGTTCTTGAATTCCTTGATTACCTAGAGAAGAGGCTTAAGGATTATGAAAAATTCATAGAAAAGAATCCTATTTTTATACAGAGGATGAAAAATATAGGAAGGCTTAGCAGGAGCGAGGCGCTTGACCTTGGAGTTACAGGGCAGGTGCTTAGAGCATCAGGAGTCTCTTATGATGTGAGAAAGAACAATCCTTATTATGTATATGAAAAACTTAACTTCAGTCCGGTAGTGCTTACTGGAGGAGACAACCTTGCTAGATATAAGGCGCGTGTGCTTGAGATTAAGGAAAGCATGAGGCTGATAAGAAATGCGCTTGGGAATATGCCCGAAGGGAATGCGGTTGGACTGCCTGTTAAGCTTGTCTCCCCGGCTTTGAAGAACAGAATAGTCACAGTCAGCAGGGAAAATCCCAGAGGAGAGGAGATGATGTATATGGTTGGTGATCCGCAGAGGCCTTACAGGCTCTCCATAAGGGCGCCTACATTCATAAATCTCTTCGCGCTTGATTACATGGCAAGAGGAAACAGGTTTGCTGACCTGTTCTCCATAATGGGGACCTTGGATTTGGTAATGGCAGATGTCGATAGATAGTATAATAGAAGGTGCAATAAATTCACATAGCCTCGTTGTTAGCCTTGCAGGGCTGATAGCATACGGCATAGTGATAGCGATACTCATATTTGCCTTCTCTTATTTTTTCGGATGGTTTGAGAGAAAACTCATAGCCAAATCACAATACAGGCATGGCCCTACATATGTAGGCAAGTATGGCATACTCCAGAATTTTGCGGATCTTGTGAAGCTCCTGGCAAAAGAGATAATAATACCGGAGAATGCTAACAAAGTCCTCATATCCCTGGCGCCTGTCGTCCTTGTTGCATTGAATGTCTTCATAATATTTCTGATACCTTTCTCACCTACACTCCAGGCGAGCAATCTCGGCCTCGGCCTCCTTCTCATATTCGTAATACTCGGTTTTACCCCGATAATACTCTTTATAATAGGATTTTCAAGCGGAAACAAATTTTCGGACATAAGCGCACAGAGGTCTGTGCTTATGCTGATAAGCTATGAACTGCCCATGATAATAGTGGTTGCGACACTGGCCCTTTTTACCGGAAGCTACAGCATAAACGGCATCATTGCAGCCCAGGCAAGGCTTCCTTTTGCTATTTTAATGCCGATAGGGTTTTTCGTCTTTTTTGTAGCAATGCTTGCTGAGCTGGAAAGGCCTCCGTTCGATACAAGAGAGGCTGATTCCGAATTGATAGCGGGTTGGCTTACCGATCTGAGCGCTCCTTATTACGCGCTTGCCCTTCTCTTGGATTATACGAGGATGCTTCTGGGAGGACTCCTGATAGCCATACTCTTCTTGGGAGGATGGGATGGCCCGTTTCTTCCTGCTCCGCTTTGGCTGTTAATCAAGGCATTCTTAGTTGCTGTATTCATAACAATAATACGCATAACCACAATGAGAATGAGAGTAGACAAGATCCTTAAATTCGGATGGATATGGCTGATGCCTCTTGCGCTTCTGAATCTGGTGATAACATTCTTTTTGTTCTTATGAATATAGACTCGGATCTGATAGGAAATGTGAGTGGAATGCACGTTAGGTATATAAGCTTGACATTCAATTCAAGAGATATGAATGATGTTTTTTCTGGAGGTATAGCCTCTGCGGTGCAGCAGGCATCGGAAAGCCATACCGTAGAAATGAGAGAATGTTCTGCAGGCATATATGAAAACCACACAGTTTCAGATGGAAGGTGTCACTAAATGATAGAGCCGCTTATTGAGACAGTAAAAGCACTTGGAAAGAAGAGATTCACAGTAGAATATCCGGAAGAGAGGGAGTCCCTTCCTGACGATTACAGAGGCATGCTGAAACTTGACATTGAGACATGCATAAGCTGCTCTGCGTGTGCAATTATCTGCCCTAACAAGACAATAACTATGGTCGAGATAATGACAGACAGGGGGCTTAAGAAAATGCCTCAGATAGGAATAGAGAGATGCCTTTTCTGCGCTCTCTGCGAGGAGGTATGTCCTCCCAAATGTCTTACTCTCGGAAAGAATACGGATGTTTATGAGACTTACGACAAGAGGAGCCTTATAAAAAGGCCGGAGGAGTTAGTGTGATGGTATCAGAAGCTTATATGCTAATAGTAGCGGCATTGGCCTTAACCGGAGGTTTATCCGTCTTCCTTTCCAGAAGGCTTCTTCATGCTGTCCTGGCCCTGACTTTTGTATTTATAGGAAGCGCTATTGTCTTTGCATTCCTTGGGGAGGTTTTCATAGCGCTTATCCAATTGTTCGTCTTTGTCGGAGGCCTTTCGACATATCTGATAGTCGCAGTGGCATCGGAGACCTCACATGATGGTTTCTCCAAAGCGAGATTCCTCTCCGCTTTGATGGTAATAGCAATAGGAATCGCATTGATTCTCGCCTGGACAGGAACTGGGATCTTTCCGCAGGGAAGCAGCTTCCCGCCAATTGCAGCATCTGCGATTTCAGAGTATTATGTGGCATTTTTCATGATGCTTCTTTTATTATTCTCTGCGGTGATAGGCAGCGTCTTGATAATGAGAAGGTTTGTAAGATTGATAGTATGATAATACCAATATATTATGTATTGGCCCTTGGGTTCGCGCTTGTGGCGATAGCACTTGCAGGAATAGCTGCAAATCGGAACCTGATAGTTGTAATGCTTGGGATAGAATTGATACTTGCTGCAAGCACCATAATTCTTGTTTCGTTTATAAGTGGAATGAGTAACCCTGACCCGAGCGGAGTTGTCATGCTCTTTGCTATATGGGCAGTGGCATCTGCAGAGATAATAACAGTAATTGCACTTTACATTTATATGAAATCAAATGGAAGAAGCTTTGATATCTCGAAGCTCTCTAAGATGAAGTGGTAGTGGATATGTTGCCGTTCCTTCTTGTATTTCCGCTTCTGCTTGCAGTTGCATTGATTGCGTTGCTGCGGAGCTCTTCTCTGCCCAGATATCTTGCCTTGGCTGCAACTATTGCGAGTCTCTTAATGCTCTTCTTTATACATTACGGAGTTTACAATGTAGGATGGTTTAGTATAGGCGGAGCTGTTGTAGGTTTCACTGCAAGTATAACTCCGGTAAGCCTTCTCCTTCTCGTCATAGTATTATTGATAGCTCCTTCAATATTTCTATATTCCTTCGGATACATGAAGAAGCCCAGCGAACAGCGGAGATATTACATTGAGATGCTCATATTCGAGGCAGCAATGCTTGTTTTTGCTATGAGTGGGAATTACATAACGCTTTTCCTTGCCTGGGAGTTTCTAAGCTTTATGAGTTACATGCTCATAGGGTTTTACAAGGAGAAGGCAAGCGCTGCCAGATCCGCAAGGAAGGCAATATCTACAGTCCTGATAGGTGACATAGCAATAATTGCAGCCATAGCCGTAATCTGGACGGCTACCGGAAGCTTCAGTATAGGCTCGATTCCTTCAAATCCGGCGTATCTGCTCGCATCTGCACTTCTTCTCTGCGTAGCGATACTTACAAAGTCTGCGCAGTTCCCATTCCAGGAATGGCTTCCTGATGCGATGGAGGGCCCTACGCCTGTCTCAGCGTTCCTTCATTCTTCTACAATGGTAAAGGCCGGAGTCTTCGCTTTTATAATACTTTATCCTCTCTTCTCCGCTGCACACATCCTCTATCTATTCATGATAATCAGCGCCATAACAATAGTGATATCCACACTTGGAGCCGCAAAGGAGATGCAGATAAAGAGAGTCATAGCCTATTCCACCACTCAGGAATTGGGCCTGATGATATTTGCAGCAAGCATAGGAAGCATAACCGCGGCGTTATATTTTTTCCTGGTGCAGAGCTTCTACAAGTCGCTTCTCTTCTTCAGCTCAGGGAGTGTGATGGAAGCCACAGGCGAAGACTCTCTGGACAGGACAACTGGGCTCAAGGAGAACAGGATAATTTATATTACGACAATAATAGGCGTGCTCTCCCTTGCGGGATTCTTGCCTTTCTCAGGATTCTTCGGTAATGTGGGAATAGGCTCTAGTGTAAGCTCGTTTTGGGTTTATCTCTTCCTCTCGGTAATAGGATTTTCTACAAGTTTCTTCATAATCAGGTGGATTATGCTCGCTTCGAAGAAAACGGAGAACCAGAAAACCAAGCTTGCATACAGGAAGATGCCTAAGAGCATGATAGTAAGCATGGTATTTCTTTCCGCTCTCGCCTTGCTAAGTTCGGCTGCTTTCTTCTACATAGGAAGCTTTCTAAGCGGAAGTGCATACCCCCTTCAGGGATATATCTCGGCTCTTGGAATCAGGTCTTATGATATAGTTATTGAGACTGCCCTTGCACTCCTGGGCCTCTTTGCGAGCTACTATGCCTTCTCACACAATAAGAAGATAAGCGGCAGGCTTGTCCACATGATCCATAATAGTGACATATTCAATGCCTTGTATACATATTTTGCGGATGTTCTTCTTGCCATAGCCAGCGGAGTGGCCATATTTGACAGGTTCTTAAGTAATGGATTTGAAGATATTGGAAGAGGAATAAGCCTGTCTGGAAGAGGGCTTAGAAGATTTGCGGTTGGGGATATAAACACATATGTATTCGTGCTTATAGCGGCCATTGCGGCTGCGCTCTGGTATGCATATGCGCTAGGTGTTATTAAATGATATTTGTCCTCGTGTTTCTGACAGTCTCTGCCATGCTGCTTATAGGCAACCTTGCCCTGGGCGTTTTAGAGAAGAAGAGCGTTCAGCTTGCATACAACATATTATTCTTGATAATTTTGGCAGGACTGTCTCTTGCAGGGCTTGCATATGGCATGGAGACAACATTCCTGAATGTCATTTCAATCAATCCCTTCTCTCTGTTCTTCATTTTGATTTTCAGCATGGGAATGCTCCTCGTAAATCTCCTGGCGTATTCCTATTCGGATAATTATGGAGACTTCGCTATACTCTCGGTATTTGCATTGGCGGGAATGTATATGCTTTCAATGTCTAATTCCCTGATAACCATATTTATAGGCCTTGAGCTTGCAAGCCTGCCTTCCGTATTCATAATATTGCTTTCGAAAAAGAGCGTTGAGGCCGCTGCGAAATTTTTCATTATGGCCTCGATAGCAATATCATTGCTCTCACTTGCCATTGTTCTCTTCTACGGAGGGAGTGGAAGTCTCTCGCTTACAAATACTGCACATAGCGAGATGCTTGTCTTTGGAGCTGTCCTGTTTATTGTCTCACTGGGCATAGACGCTTCCATATTTCCCTTCAATCTCCTGATACCGGATGTCTATGAAGGAGCCCCGGCATATGTCACAGGAATGCTTGGAGGACTCAACAAGAAACTTGCATTTGCTGCGCTGATCCAGATACTGATACTTGCTTTTATAGGATACAGATCGGTATTTGATCTTCTTGCGGTATTCTCGGTAATAACCATGTTTTTCGGCAATATAGTTGCAATAATGCAGAAAAACCTGAAGAGGATGCTTGCCTATTCATCAATATCCCAGGCAGGATATATACTCATAGGGATGGCAACAGCAAGCGCTGCCGGGCTTATGGGCTCACTCTTCCAGATATTCGCACATGCATTCGCATTTATAGGCATACTCGGAGTTGTGGGATGGCTTGAGAGCAAGAATATCCATACAATAGAAGACCTGAATGGGCTCTCTGGAAGGAACAGGTTTGCCGCTTTGGCTATGAGTTTCTTCATGCTCGCTTTCATAGGCCTTCCTTTTACCACTGGATTCGTAGGCAAGTTCCTCATATTTCTCGGAGCCGCATCTGCGGGAATGGCGTGGCTTGCTATCTTGGGGATAATAAACAGCGTAATATCAGTCTATTATTACTCTAGGCCCATAATGGCAGCCTATACTGGTGAGAATAGAGGCGTGCTTAAACGGATTAAGATGGAAAAGCCGGTAGTTGCTGCCATTTCGATTGCGATTATAATAACAGTAGTCTTTGGAGTGTATCCACAGCCTCTGATAGCCGTAGCGCATAATGCAGCTGTGTATCTCCTTAGAACATGAGGCTTGGCCTGCAGGTAGGCCGGGCTTTAGCGCTTTGGTAGGATTCCGGCTCTTTGATTATTCTCTGCCGGAGCTTGTAGTTTAGGCCCATGCGACATTTGGAAAGATTATCTTCTGCTTCTGGAAGGATTTGCAAAACTGTTGTATATATTTCTGTATAGTGCAAAGACTGTTACAACGAATACCACCACTATCAGGAGTATTGATTCCGTCAGATAATGCAGGTGCTGGATACCGTTTATAGGCAGTATGGCATAAGTTATTACAATTTCAAGCGCTGCGATATAGAGTGCTGAAAGCGCATGTATGGTAAAGACCTTTGAAAATATCCTGCCTTCTGTCTCAGGATTCTTTGCCATGCCCAGACGGTATACGAATGAGGGCATGCTTATCAGATACGGATATTTCTCAAGCAGAGTATATCTGAAACGCAAAATAAACAGGAAGAGAAGGAAGACGAGAGTGAATATTAAGGGGATAAGAAAGAATGAACCTGTGCTTTTTAATGGAAGGGTTGGATAATAGTGGATTACTGCAACCCACGCGAGTATATTAAGCATAAGCGCGATCAGGAGAGCGGCTCTTGCCATATTTGTCAGGGGATAGCGTTTTACCTTTAGTGGTGATGTTGCCATGTTTAGAATAGATGATATGAATTTATAAGATTTTGCCGTTGTTGCAAAACCAGCCATATACTGAGAGGGATAATGGTTTTCCTGAATTGGTCTGTTTTTTTAGGATTGGTCAGATAAGCAGATATGGGAACAGACCCAAGAATACTGATGAAACTGCCAAGATTATGGCTCCTGCAATTACTATTTTATCTATGTGATAACCGATGTTAGTTTCTGGGCTTGATGTGAAGACACGTTCGAAAAGCCAGAATAAGAGGAAACCTATTAGGAGCACTCCCAGGAGTGGAATTATCCCTAATATTCCAAACGAGTTTACAGATGCAAGGAAGATAAGAAGGTCCCCTATGAATCCAGTGGTGAGAGGGATTCCTACCAATGCTATAGCTCCGAAGATAAACAGGTAGGTAATACCGGGGAAATTCTTCATAACCCCTTTTATCCTGTCTATCTGGAGGGTGCCATAAAGCTCGGCTATTGTTCCGGCTATCAGGAATAGGAGAGAGATGACTATGCCATGGCTCAGCATTGCATATAATGCTCCATTATTTCCAAGTATGCTGTATGCTGCAGCTCCGATGCCCACTATGCCCATGTCCGTTATGCTGGTATATGCTATTGCCCGTTTGAGATTCTTCTGGCGGAGCGCAGCTATTCCTGCATATATTGCAGAGAATCCGAAAAGGATCGCAAGATATTTTGTATAGTGCAAGGCTACAGGCAAGATCATAAACATGAGTATCAATCCATATCCTCCGAATTTCAGGAGAACGCCTGCGAGAATCATGCTGCCTGTTGTAGGGGCTTCTGTATGCGCCTCAGGAAGCCAGTTGTGCAGTGGAAATACCGGCATCTTTATTAAAAACGAGATTACAAGCATTGCCATTATTATGAGCTGATATGTTACTGGAATTGTTGGCGCATATTTTATTATCGAGAAGATGTCAAAAGTATGAGGAGTAACGTGGAGGTATAGCAGTATTATTGCAATAAGGAGCATGAGACTTGAAACAAGTGAATATACTATAAATTTTATTGCTGCTTTCCGCCTTCCTTCGCCACCGAACATGAATATCATGAAAAAAACAGATATCTCTGCAAGCTCCCAGAAGACGTAGAAGAGAAAGAGATTCCCGGACAGGAATAGGGCAAGGGACGATCCTTCAGTTACAGCAAAGATTAGGTTGTATTTCTTATGATTGTCTTTTATAAAGTAGCTTCCAACCAGTGAGGAAGCGAAGAATACTATTGAAGTCATTACCAGAAGAATCAGGTTAATGCTTGTAATCTCGAAATTCAGATTTATATTGAAATAGCTTATGTATGGAAGGCTGAAGGCAAGCGTGGCTCCGGCGTGTGAGAGGTATACGACCAAAGCGACCAAAGCAAGAGATATTGCTGATGCCACTATGGATATGCTGTAAGAATGCTTCCTATCTAAAAACAATATGGGAAGTATGGATAGATATGGAACAAGTATTATGATAGGAAGCAGGAGCGAGTTAAGGTTTGCTGTCATTAATTACACCAAGCTAGAGATCTTTGGCATTATGCTTACAATTACGCATTTTTTCCCTTGAAGTGTCTGCTCTGTGCGCTTATCCATTGTCATTGACTTTTATTCGGATATATATGTATTTATATTTTCCAGTATTTACTCTTCTGGCGGCTGATACTGATTGGGATTTAGCTGCATTATTCTTGAAATGAGAAGAATAATAAATAAGGATGTGCTGGTGTGAATTTTGGTAGAACTCGAGTCCGATGAGATTTCAGCTAAGATTGAGAGGATTATGAAAGAACACGGATGGCTTATAAGTAGGAAGAAGGCAGAGTTTCTTGCCGAATTAGGCGAAAACGGTTTGGAAAGAGGGTTGAGAATATCGGAAATATTGTCAGGGGCAATAAACGGCAGGCGCGTCGCATCTATTGAAGGAAAAGTAGAGAGAGTACTTGGCAAATTTAGTGTAGGGACAGGTAGAAACAGGATTTTCAGAAGGTCGATAATATTGGAGGAAAAAAATGAGAGCATTGCCATTACGTTGTGGGGTGATTCTGCAGATATTGTTGATTGTATCCCGGTAAGGAGGGGAGATACAGTTGAAATTAAGAATCTCTTTATCAACAGAATCGGCAATGAGTATGAACTTCAAAGTTCTGGGAGTACATCCATTGCAAAACTTGCCGATGGAGGGAAGACTGTGACAGATTTCTCCTCTCTCGGGATTGTTGAACGAGATATAGACATAGCAGGACGACTTGTAATTGTAGAAAATATAGGCAGTATAAGAGCAAGTCCAGAGGAAGCCAGATCTATGATAATAAGTGATGGAAAAAGGGATGCGAAACTTCTCGTCTGGAGGTTTCTTGGCAGTGCCATAGAGAATATACCGATAGGAAGCAGAATAGTGGCTGAGTCAATCTCGGTCAGAAAAAAAGACCAGCATATAGAGATGAGTGCAGGAAGCGGTTCAAGATTATTGGTGTTGGATAATATCCAATAAAAAAGCAAAGGTTTATAAATAGAAAGGAATAAAAGATAATTGGAGGACTAATGAGAATAGTTTTCTATTTTATCCCCACCCAAATCCCACTTTTCTCAAGTACGCTTAACGGCGTGCTAGTCCCCCACATAAAAATAAGCCTTTAGCATCAGCCATGTACTATTTTTCTGAGTGAGTATATGAATTTAGTTTACTCTCTTAGTTTGATTTGGCTTTTTTTTGTATCTGTATGAAGTATTATAGTAGTAATGCCTAGAGCTTTCTTGGCTAGGTCTATATCAGTATCGGCAAATGAGATCTTAGGCATTTGGAGTATGTAAAACTTATTCCGTTCCGGATCGAAATCTGCGGAGTTTCTTCGCATTGCATTGGTTGCATTTGATATTAATATGGATGGAGGAAGCTTTGTGTCTTCTGATACTATCAATATGTTTTCAAGATGGCCGTGCTTTCCCATTCCGGATACATCCACCAATTCGGCAGAGAAGTTAGAATGTTGGAATCTTTCTCTAAGCCTTATTTCCCCTTGGCTTACTAATGTTGAAACAAAATGGTCAAGATTGGTTCTTCTTGTATCGTCAGTATGATCCCTCAATGCGCTTTTAAGTATTCCTGCAGTTTGCTTGGTTATAGGATGCATTGGGAAGATGCTCTGCCCGTTGATCTGTGAGTGTGCAAATTTCAACGCTCCACAGTCAGTGTGTGGCATCCATACTACCTCCCTGGGATCTAGTGAGTTTATCTCTTCCAGAAGTGAACGATTAAGCCTGCCTCCTGCAGTTCTAATGGTTTGTATTTCTGGGAAATTTGAGAATAGGCCTTCTAGTATTGGATTTATCCTGTAGTCCATGCATGATACAACTATTTTAGGTTTAACTAAGTCTACCAAATTATCATCTAAAAATATTAATTATTTGAATGGGTGGCCCTCCTCGTTTATTATATTCATTCTTTTTATGCCCAGACTTATGGCAAGATTTATATCCGGATTTAGGTCCTTGAGGTATGGACCTTGTATTATGTAGCAGGATTTAAGGTCTGCTTTTGCCTTTGAGGCTATTTCACTAGATTTTGAATTTGTTGCGCTTGATATTACAAGACGTCTGTTGTCTTCTATAGCGTGGCTTTCATCATGTTTCAGTATATTTAACTTTGAGATATCTATGACATCAAGCTTTACCTCTATTTGGTTCTTAGCTAGTTTCTCTTTGAGGAAGGTCGCTTCCTCTGAATTTACAAGGTCATCAAATTCTTCTCTCGTTGCAAATGAGTGTACGCCGACAAGATGCAATGCCTGATCGACTATTTCATCTTCATATTTATGCTCATCTTCTTTTATTGATTCGGCATGGAATTTCTTTAAGTCTTCAATAAGAGTCTTATACATGTGTTCCTTTGCCTTGCAATCGGTATGTGGAGATAGTATTATTCTTTTGGCGCCACTTAGTATAAGCTCTTCTGCCGGAGGGAGCCTTCCTGAAGCATTTCTCCAGATCTCAACTTCACCATATAATTTCTTTGCCTCTTCGCTATAATATTTTTTGTCCAGATATTCGTTCAGTCTGGGATCCATACAAGTTAGGACTATTGTATCCAAGGAATTACCAATTTTAAGTTAATCGTGATTTGCTTATATGATGAGAAAGAGATGAAGAAAAATGAAGGGAGTCTTGAAAAAATAGTTTTTAGAGAATCACGTGTTGAAAAAAAAAGAGCATTCAGATTCAGCCTTGTCAAAAAGCCTATCTGAGTTTGCACATTACCACCTAGGTGGTCTGAAACAATTCTTAACTGTAGAAATATTAGTGTACAATCTGATTTATAATACTTTTCATTTTGGTGCTGTGTTGACTGGTCCCCATACAGCTAGTAAAGAGGGAGTTATGGATACCGGCTTTGCTGTATGAGTAAAATTGTAATTTTTCCCAATCTTTCCTGTCTTTTATAGAAATTAAGTTGATTGTTCTTTGTAAGATTTTTTGAGTTAGAATTTTATTTGTGAGTTTTTCGCACGGATTCCGCTGGAGATTCCTTCGTTCGGAATATGCATGATTTATATATCAAAATTTTTAAAAGATATATGATAGAATGGCTGTTACTGATAAAACAGAAATATCCGGTAATGATGGAAAGACTGCTGGAAGTGTGGGAAAGGTAGGATTGGATCAAATAGTAATAAAGAAGATCGCTTCTGGAAGACTTGATGAACGAGATGCTGAAATTGCTATAAAAAGCTCTTTACGGGAAGGCAATATAAAGTCTGCAGGCATTATTGCTGATTTTATGGGGATTCAGGACTTAACTAGGATAAAATTAGGCATTCGTGGAGCAAGAGAGAGATCGATAAGTTACACAATTTTGTCTGTTGCTTTGTTCAGAACAGGTAATTCAGAAGTTACTGCGAAGAGGAAGGAAGTGGAAGTCGTTGAATGTTTAAAGAGTCAGTTTAGATATACGGGGAAGGAAGGAACATCACGCCTGAAGAATAATATTAGATTAAGAATAGTTGAGATGGTCAGAAATATAACTGATGGTCTTGATAAAGAACTGTCTGAAAGAATTAAAAGCTCGGTTTTTGAGGTGCTTGAAATTTTTAATTCTAAAGATATTGAGATAGAAACAAAATGAATTTTTATAGTATGTGGTAATATGGTTTTTAAACATGAAGCAAATGTTGTCTTATTCAGAAGAGAAGCTAATGAGAATGATAAACTTAAGAGAGGATCGAAAGACGCTATTACAGAAAGGCGGCCTGGCCCTAATGCGGAAGAATCAGGAAGTAGAAGAGTAGATAAGATAGACATCTGGCTTTTGACAGAAGAACAGATAAGAAAGGTTGTGAATTATTTTATAAGGAACAATAATATCCTAAGTGCTTCAGAGTTTGCATATAAGGCTTCTATTGCATTTGAATCGAAAGCCATAGAAGGAATACCTGGCGCTGAAGAATGTAGGAGAAGGTATCTGGTTCTTGCTAAAACATTATTTAGGCGCTATAATAATCTGGAGGGTGCAAGATGGGCAGAACAGAAACTTTTGGGATTTAGCCAGGAAGAGATAGATAGAGATATTGAGCTGCATAAAAGAGAGTCTGTACTTAGGATAATGCGCAGGCATGGAGAGATTAATAACAGAGAGGAAGTGAAGGAATTCTTGAGGGCATTTAGAAAGGAAAAACACCGGACAGAGAGATAGGATAGTTGGCATTCTGCGAATAGGATATATTCCAGTTATAGCCCTGCAAACAGAGAGAATCTTTTTAGAAGAGAAATCAGGCATGCGTTTCCTCACCCTAGATCAATATTTATCTCTGCGATGAATGGACTTATTCTATAGAAGTTGTTGATGCGGCAGCGCATGCGCTTTCATAGATCAAGGCACAAGACGCTCAGGTGCTCTTGGGAATAGTGAGGCTTCGCGTATATTCTGAAGATTAAGTATCTGCATTACGAAGCGTTCCATGCCTATGCTGAATCCGCCATGTGGCGGAGCTCCATATTTGAAGAAGTTTGTAAACCATTCGAGATTCTCAATGTCGAGGCCTTTCTCCTTGGCCTGCGATATTATTTTTTCATAGCGATGCTCCCTCTGTCCGCCGCTGCTGAGCTCCATGCCTTTGTATATCAAGTCTACGCTTCTTGCCCATGTTGGATCTTCATCTACCTTCATGACATAGAAAGGTTTAACTGCGAATGGGAAGCGGTTGACAAAGAAAAAGTCGGAATTATATTTTTCCTTTACATAGTTTCCAAGAGCCATCTCGCCTTTCTTGTCATAATCCTCTCTGCCTCTTTGGTACTTGAAACCCAATTCTTCCAGTATTTCATATACTTTAGGAAATTCCAAAACAGGAAATGGAAGTTTTGGCACATTGAGCTCAACACCTAATGCTTTGAGTTCTTCCTGGCAGTCTTTGACTACTGCGCTCAAACCATGCACTATAAGGTTTTCCTCAACCTTGATTATATCATGCTCGTCATCTATGAATGATATCTCAGCTGCACATGTCCTGTGTTCGGTCAGATGCTGCGGAGTATTGCTTAGCTCGGCTCTCCAGCTTGGCCCTATTTCGTATATCTTTTCGAATCCTGCAACCATGAGAAGCTCCCTATGCAGCTGCGGATCCTGGCGGAGGAAGGCATTTTTCCCAAAGTGTTTTAGGTTGAAGACTTCAGAGCCTCCTTCGGAAGAAACGCCCATAAGGCTCGGGGTAAAGACCTGCATGAATTTTTCAGAATAGAGATGCTTCTGCATTCCTTCCATAAGCTTTGACTGTATAAGAAAGACTGCAGTAGATCTGGAGTTTCTTAGATCTAATGCTCTCCAGTCTAGTCTCTTATCTACACTTGTTTCATTGTAGCCATCTATATCTATTGGAGATGGGCCCATTGCCTTGCTTACAATCCTTACAGAATCAGGTATTATCTCCAAACCCGAGGCTGCCTTTACCTCTTCGGGTATATGTCCGTTTATAGCGACAAAGTCATTAGGCATCAGGCTTTCGAGAGTAGTTAACAGTTCCGGCGATGTCTTCTTCTTTATGACGGTTACCTGTATTGCACCTGAAACGTCCTTTACCCAGATAAATCTTGCGCTCTTTAGGTCATTTATCCTTGAGACTCTTCCTCCTATATGCACTTTCCTATTAGGCTCTTTTAAAATATCACTTATGTAATCGATTTTGATCATTGGACCACAGTCAGGATTCGTATAGTTATCTCAATAAACTATTTTATAGATATGCTCTGCAAAATATAAACCATGGATGACCTTGAATTTGAAAGGCTCTTAAAGACAACAAGGCTAAAACTTGATGATATAGAAAGGGCAGCTATACAGAAGGATATTGAAGAAGTTATAGGCTATTTCGAGAAGATAGGTGAGATAGACACCGAAGGAGAGGAGAAGGCCTACCACCCAATAAAAGTAGACGCCAGGCTAAGGGAAGATTCGGTCTCTAAATTCGCAGATGTGGATATGCTTAAAAGACAAACCAAGCTGCATGACGGATATATAATAGGTCCAAAGCTATGAAAAGCTACATTAAGGAATTTTTAGAGGTAGAGAAGCCTAAGGATTACTATGGCAGTCTTGTTGCCGAGATAGAAGAAAAGAACAGAGAGCAGCATTTTATCACAACGCTTAACAGTAACATAGCTTCAGAAGACAAGGGAAGGCTTCCGTTTACAGTGAAGGCAAACATATGCGTAAAGGGCTTTGAGACTACTGCAGGCTCCAAGATGCTTAAAGGCTACCTTCCGCCTTTTGATGCGACTGTTGTTGAACGTATGAGAAGCTCTGGCAACTTCTCGTTTTTAGGAGAAACTAATATGGATGAATTCGGTTTTGGCACATTTGGACTCAATACGGAGATTCCTGCAAGAAATGCATTTAACAGCAATTATGTTGCAGGAGGGTCAAGCGCAGGCGCTGCCGTTGCTACTGCAATGCTTAAATACCACATAGCAATAGCAGAGTCGACAGGAGGAAGCATATCTACGCCGGCAGCGCTCAACGGAGTAGTTGGCTTTACGCCGACATATGGGACCGTGTCTAGATACGGGCTTATAGACTATGCAAATTCGCTTGACAAAATAGGAGTTATTGCAAGAAGCGCTGCGGATGCCAGAATAGGATTTGATGCAATTAAAGGCAGAGATGCTTACGATACCACATGCTCGATTGAAAAAATTGGAAATTCTGGAAAAAAGAAACTCTTTATCATAAAAGAGCTTATGGACAAGGCCGAAAAGCCTGTAAGCTCTTCATTCGAGAAGCTTCTTGACAGGCTTGGGGAAAGGTATGAGATAGAGGAGATAGAATCAGGTATAATCGAGAAGGCGATAGCGCCATATTACATAATAGCGATGGCAGAGGCATCAACCAATCTTGCCAAGTATAATGGATATAAGTACGGTATGCAGTATGGTGAGACAAATAAAAGATACAATAATTTCTTTACCGAAGCAAGAGGCGATTTTGGAAGCGAGGCTAAAAGGAGGATAATACTCGGTACATTTATCAGGAGCGAAAGTGTCAGGGATAGATATTACGCTAAAGCAACACAGGTGAGGAGCATGGTCATAAAGGAAATGCAGAAGATACTCAAGGAAGGGTTCATAATATCCCCTGCTCTGCCAATATTTACTCCTAAAATAGAAGATGCAGTCAAGCTTACTCCCACCCAGAATTATGCGATGGATGTCTTTACAGTTCCTCCGAATTTTGGAGGCTTTCCACATATAACCTTCCCTTATGATTATTATGATGGAATGCCTTTGGGAGCCCAGCTCGTAACAGAACATGCGAATGATTATGCACTTTTTGATTTTGTCTCCGGATGGGAGGAATCCTTCGATTACAGATTCAAATATAACCTGGGAGAATTATGAAGATAGGACTTGAGGTACACGTGGCGCTTCCCACGAAATCAAAGCTATTCTGCTCATGCAGTATGGAGGAGTCAGAATATCCAAACCTGAATATATGCCCCATATGTATGGGTTTTCCAGGATCTAAACCCATGCTCAATGAGACCGCAGTAAAGTCAGCGCTAGGAATAGCCAATGCACTTCATTGTGATGTGAATAGGAAGATTTCCTTTGTAAGAAAAGTTTATTTTTATCCTGATCTTCCTAAATGCTATCAGATAACTCAGATGGACGACTCCATAGGAAGGGAAGGATATCTGGAACTTGAGAACAAGAAGATAAGGATAAGAAGAGTGCAGATAGAGGAAGATCCTGCTCAGATAGTTAGGCAGGGGATGCTGACGCTTCTGGATTTCAATAGATCCGGAACCCCTCTTGTTGAAATAGTTACAGAACCGGATATAAACACAGAAGAAGAGCTTAGGGAATTTATAGCGAATCTTAGAAGCATACTTTACTATCTGGGAGTCGATATAAACAGGGAGATGAAGGCGGATTTGAATATTTCATTGGCGGAAACAAGGGTGGAAGTCAAGAATGTCACAGGAATAAAGAGCCTTATAGAAGCTACAAGATTTGAAGTTGAAAGACAGAGTGAAGCAATTAAGAATAATGAGAAGATAGAGCGCGAAACGCGCGGATATAATGAAAAGTCCAGAGTTACAGAATCCATGAGAGAGAAAGAAACTGATGAAGAATATGGATACATATACGAATCTGACCTTGGAACCTTTGATATATCTGAGATGGAATATGTTGAGCCTGTCTACATAACTAATGTCTCAGATGAACTTGCCAGGGGAAGCGGGGTGAACCCCAAGACAATAAAAGAGATAACAATGCTGAATAGGGATGCTCTGGCAATGATATACAAGTTCAAGGAAAAATATAGCATGAAGAGCATACTGCATGGAATACAGCGCTTTGAGAAGTACAGCAACAAGAGCATGAAAACAGAAGACGCAGTCAAAATCGAGAGGATTATAAGGCTTGTAGATGAAGGCAAAGACATAAGCAGGGAGGCTGCCGAGAAGATAATAGCAGGAGAAGAGGTAAATATTCAGTATTCAAACGTTACTAAAATGGAGATTGAAGCGCTGATAGAGAAATTTGTTGCGGAGAATCCCGGAATTCTTGAAGAATACAAAAGGAACAAGAAGACCATAAATCTTATTATAAAGGAGATATCCTACAAAAATAATATGCATCCAAAGGATGTTTCAGATGCGGCGAATGCTGTTCTAAACAGGATTTCTTAATTAAAGAAAATCATTCATGAATGTATTTTTATAGAGTTTTTAGGATTGGTTTCGCGCCTTACAATTCCCATAAGTTCCAACTTTGAATATCTCTCTTGGAGCCTATTGTTCAGGTCTCTTGCCATAGTTAATGCATTTAGATAATCCATCCCCATTCTGCGCTCGAAATCCGTAGGAGTTACATTGCGGTGGAAGTTTTCTAGATGTGATCTTAGAATTCCATCAATAAAGGCCTCTCTGGGATTTTCACTTCCGCCTATTGCAGCTCTTGCTATTGCAATATCAAGAAATGGCTGGCCTGTTCCAGGATAAATGTCCATGGAATATAGTTTGCGGCTTGTCTGGTATGAGCCTATGTTGTCAGCATGTGGAAATGTAGGATAGAATGATGTAACAAAAATAGGTTTAGTTTTTGCAATTTTCCCTAATATAGGATGAAGGTCTTCCCTGGCTGACATATCATGATTTGTCTGCAGTACCAGAGCAGGAAATTCCTCTGCTGCTTTCTCCAGTATGAAGCATATTGACTTCTTATCAACTCCGGAAATAATAGGAATTAGAGGGACATTTTCAGCCATCGCCGAATATAGAGTTGAGCAACCTATTCTGTTGGACTCCTCTATCTTTAAATCTCTTTCTTCTTCCTTCAATGTTAACAAGTCTTTGTTAAAGAAGCCAAAATTTTGGCCTTTGAATTCCCGTATATCATAGAAGGAAGAGTCCATTTCAACAACACGTGTAGCCGGAATCAATCTGCGGTTGAAACTTAGGTAGATTCCGCTGATACCTATGTTTGAAAGTTCGTAGGCTGAAAGAATTGCTTTTTTCATATTCCTGTATGCATCTGTAAATTTTTCATCATGGGATCTTTCCGAACCGACAAATATGACCGGCATTCGGGTTTCAACCATCAATGGCATTGTATTGATGGTTTCATTTAGTTTTGCTGTTCCTGTGGTGACAAGTATAGACATAACTCCTTCTTCGAGGCTAGCATCGAATATGGATCTGGCAATTTCCAGCTGTGTTTTAGGAGTAGTATTTCCGCTGTCTATAAGCATA
>JAJZKQ010000014.1:18484-20705 GCA_021804095.1 Microcaldota archaeon
TATACAAAAAATGGCACGTGAACTTGGAGTGGGTGTTAGTGAGCTTGTAGAAAAGCTTGATAAAGGAAACTTTATCCCAAAGAGATTGGAAGATCTTACAAGCCATGAAGGCAATATATTAATCGGCATTCTTTCTAGAGAACAGGCATTTAAAGATAGTTCCATACTAGAAAAGGGACAAAGATAAAAATGCCTTGTATAAAAAATACTATTATTTGCCTTTGTCAATTATATAATATACCAGAGTTATACTTATACATTGTAAAAAATACAACAAAACAACTAAAATTCATCAAGATTTTTATATGTTTAGTGTGAGAATTTAAACATGGATAGCCTTGATGAAGAACTCATAACAACTGTTGATTCTGGAATAATAAAATATACAGCACTTTCTAAGAAAATGAACGTACCACTCTCTACAGTTCATTTCAGAATGAAGAAGCTTGAAAAAGAAAAGGTGATAAAATATTACAAGGGAGAGATAGACTGGAAAAGCGCAGGCTTTTCTATCATGGCTTTTGTTCTTGTCAGCGTTGACAAGGTAATCCTGAGGGAGAGAAAGAGGACACAGGAGATGATACTGAAGGAATTGCAGTCTATACTTTATGTCAGGGAAGGATACATAATAACAGGTGAGGGCGACATAATGGTTAAGATAATAGCCAGGGATACTTCACATCTCAAAGATATAATATTCAATTATATAGACCCTAAAGAAGGAATTGTTAGAACATCTACAATGGTAGTGCTTGGTTGATTATCAAGAAATATCCTTGATGCAGAATGGAGGAGTTAGATATAGGTATATTATGAAATTAGTTTCAGTATTTCAATCTGTATCCGAAAAGAAAACCTTCTGCCATTATAACAGCAGAAGGCAGAATTTCTTTTCTTATCTCCGCTTTCTTGCTCGCTGGGATTTTAGGGTTTTCCTCATAGTTTTCTTCAACTTAGAGGATTTGGCAACTTTCCTGTAGGTCTTGCCTACCCTTCTCGTTTTCTTGCTTTTTGTTTTTTGCATGCTAATCAATATCTATAAAATACAAATTTTTATAAATTGAATAGGTGTATGACACTTCATTGCATGTGATGGGTTTTGTAGTGTGTCTCATGTGGATTCGTTTGCCCATCAGTTTGAATGATTAATAAAACATGGCGTCAATCTTTGGTTAGATATTCTCACACCACACTGACAGAGGGCAACCGGATTCTCGATGTCATGTAGTTGACTTCACAACTGCGAAGGTAGTGTATATATAGTAGTGTATATATACACTACCATATGTCCTTCATAAGAAAAATAAAACGCGGCGGGAAAATCTACTATGCTGAGGTAGAGAATGTAAAGAGGGGTAATAAGGTTGTTCAACGGCATATTCGTTACATTGGGAAAAACATTGACGCACAACAAAACAGTTTGCCCATTGATTCTGTTCAGTTTGGCTACATTGCAACACGCCTCATGCAAGGAGATCTAACAGCAAATGAGCTAATCGATATGGTGGAAAAGATGGGCCATAGGATATATATAGAGGATTTAGCGGCCATAGGCATCAGATACAAGTTTAAAAAAAACTCCATTACTCTCTCATTATTTCCAACGGAACGATCAGAGAGGCGAAATTTTGCCCAGAATGCAAAACCAAACTTAAGGCAAAGAAGACGTACACAAGAAAGATAAAGACCCTTTCTGGGGAGCGAGAGATTGCATTCACACTGAGAACCTGCAGGTGCGGCGCAAACAACAAACATATCCTCGATGCGATAGTGCCAGTCAGACATAATTTTGACCTTAAGGTGGTAATTGCCATTGGTCTATTAAGATGGATTATGGATTACCAGAGAAAGGAGATACAGGTAATAATGGAATCAAGAGGCATCAGCATATCGACAGGCGATATATCTATCTTGTCAGAACAATTCCTGCTTTCTTTCTATACTCTGCATAAGAGACACGCTGCGGACTTGCGCGATGCGCTCACCCAGTATATACTCCATCTTGACGGTACCGGAGAAGCAGGCAAGGAGATTGTTTTTGCAGCAAAGGAAGGGGTATCTGGGATTACCATAGATGCAGTAGGGATGCCTTCAGAATCCATCGAATACATAGTACCATTCCTGAAATCCATCAAAGAAGACTTTGGCAACCCATATACAATAGTCAGGGATATGAGTTCAAGTATCCGCTCTGCTGCAGGTGAGGTCTTCCCTGGGACTT
>JAJZKQ010000037.1 GCA_021804095.1 Microcaldota archaeon
AGATCCGTATCACTTTCAAAAAACTTCTAAAACGGTTTGGCAGGTTAGACTGGTGGCCAGCAGAGACAAGGGACGAGGTAATAATAGGCGCCATACTAACCCAGAATACCAACTGGTCAAATGTGGAGAAGGCCCTTTCTAACTTGAGAGACAGTGATTCCTTAAGCCTGAAGAGCCTCTTAAAGATCAATAAAAAGAGGCTCGCAGAGCTGATACGGCCAAGTGGATTCTACAAACAGAAAGCGAAAAGGCTCTCAGAATTCTCAAATTATGTATACAAGAATTACGGCGGTTTAGACGATTTCTTCAGAATGGATATGCAGTCTCTAAGAGAGGAGCTTCTCTCCCTTAACGGCATCGGCATGGAAACAGCTGACTCTATACTTCTATACGCTGCAGACAAGCCCATATTTGTAATAGACGCCTACACCAAAAGAATAATATCTAGAATGCTAGGGCTTCCATCAGAACCGGGATACCTTGAGCTGCAGTCATTCATATCTTCAGCAATAAGAAATAATCTTGAAACTTACAAAGAATTCCATGCACAATTTGTACAGCTAGCAAAAGAAAACTGCAGGAAGAAGCCCATATGCAAATCCTGTCCTATCTTAAATATCTGTACATACGGGAAAAATCAAGGAACGCCAAAAGCAATCCTGAAGAAAAGGGAAGCGCAATCCAGATAAAAAACCTGCGAATCCTGCAGTAGCATCTAATCCCAGAATGCAATTGTGCATGATTATGTACTGCTATTATAGCTTATCTTGAATATTTTTGTATCTCCATTTCCGTATACAAGCCGAAGAGATTCCTGTTTAGGATTCCATGCGCACTCATACTGGTTGCAGAAGTAAAGGAACTTGAGCATATTGCTGTCTGCCATTCCCTTCGCGTAGATTGTTGCCCCTGTAACATTAAGCGCTATGCCAGGCTTCGGTATACTTGAAAATTCTATCATAAGCATCTCTCCGTTTGTTATATTGAAGCCGGTTTGGTTGACTATGCTGTAGTTTCCATTGTTCTGGTTGTAGAAGGCAACTGTTGAGAAAGGCGAGATTCTACCTCCGCCTTCGCTGATATAACTCTTCATTGTAGCATTGTTGTAAAGGAGTGTTAAGACATCTATGCCAGGCCCTGAAGGATTGTTTGTAAACTCAAGCACATTCGCTGTAGAATTGCTATATTCATTGAAGCTTGTAAGCGGTGCGTATGCATAACTGCTCTCTGTACTGACATTGTAACCTGACTCCTGCCATATGCCTACTGTCTCGCCAAAGAGCCATATGTATCTCACCACAAGGTAATTAGGCCTTCCGAATACATTGCTTGTCAACGCCTGGGGTTCATAACTTGAGTTTAGTATCCATTGTGCAAATAGCTGCGATTTTGTAACATTCTGTGAGCCTACGCTGTCCATTACACTTGTTCTATTGGCAACGCCTTCAACAACACTTCCATCAGGCCATAATGTAAGTACTACGCTATTGGAAGCTGAATTGTTCTTAAGCCAGCCTAGTGCGCTGTAAAGTTCAGGATTCATAGTATCAGCAGGGACTATGCCTCCGCTGTATATGATATCCCAGTAAAAGACTCCGGCCAAAAGAAGCATTACTACTGCAAATCCGACTATCTCCCATCTTCCCGTATATGTGGAGAGAACATATGTAACTATTGAAAGTATTGCAGCGATTGAGAGTGCAATTGCCAAGGAGACACCTGTACTGATTCCTACGCCGCTTGTCATGTTCCATATCATCACTGTGGAAACAATGAAGAGAAACAGCACTCCCAGCATTCCAATAATCTTATTCCTGTCTATCTTCTTGGCCTGAAGCACCATCCAATATATCGTATAGGCCCCAAGTATTGCAAGGGAAGGCGCTATAAGCGAATTAAACCTTATTGCATATATCTGGAGGAATCCGGTAGTGGCAAAATAAACCGTCAGTATTATCATCTCTACGCTTACGCCAAGCCTCCATCTTGCATTGCCTTTAAGGAAGCCTCCCGAATCGTAAACTTTCATGAAGAAGTACGGGATAGTACCAAGAATCATTATAAACCAGAATATCAAGTCATAGAATGTCCTGGCAAATGATACTGCAGATATTTTGCTTAGTATCAGTGCAGGCATGAACATTATTATCGACATAGGCGTTGTGTAAAGGGTATATCCGAAACTTGCAAAGAGGAAGCCGTATGTTGGGGCAGTAAGCTCCTGTATGGTCGCATCAAAAGCATTTACCACTATGAGGCCGTTGTTCACAAATATGTTTAAAATCAGGCTGGGGTCTATCGCCCATACTGCAAGCACTCCGACAACGACAAATGCTGCTATGAATCCGATCCTCTCCAATGCGCTCTCTATGTATTTTCTATTGTTTATCACTCTTGCTATATACCATGCTATTGCCAATACCGGGAAGACAAGAAGAAATCCTGGTCCTGCAAGTATCTGATATCCTGCAGTAATCTGTCCCCCATATGTCATGGCGGTAACTGCGATGAACCATATTACCATGGCAAGAAGGACATACTTGCAGTTCTCCAGTATCTCTCTTCTGCTTTTTACGAACGAGTATACCAATATCAGCAGAAATGATACTATGTATATTATGAATGCAAACGGCGCACCATTCCATACAAAATTGCCGAAGCTCAGGAATATCCCGGAGAGTGCAGCATAGACTACTTTCTCATTCTTTGATTTTGCATTGAAGATGTATGCCTCAAAAAGAAGCGCAAGCATCAAGAAGATTGTGACAAATCCATCTCCCCTGTATATAAGTGCGCTTGTCCTTGCAGCGTCTCCGGCGCTTAGCGCGACCAGGGTCAACACCAGCAGAAGGAAGAATTTGTCCTTGCTGAGAAGCCTTGCCAGAAGATATGCGCCAAGCATATCAAGCAATCCGAAGAGTATTGCCATATGCCTCATTATGTAATAGTAGCTAACTCCTCCAAATCTCAGGAAGAAATAAGGCAGAAGGGTAACCCAATACAATCCTTTAGGTTCGCTTATGACTGTGGAGCCAGGCCATCCGGATATGCCGAGATTTACAGGTATATAGAAATTCCTGTTTACCGCTGCTCTGACAACAGAGAAGTGATACCACCCATCAGGCTCATAGAAACCCGAGAATCTAAGCATTGTGCTTCTTAGGTATACTCCAACTATTACTATCAGAAGAACAGCTGCGCCATACACTAAGAAGTTCCTTGTCGCCTCGCCTCCTTCGAATATCTCGCGCCAGCTCTTCTCTTCATTTTCTATTCTCTTGTTTTCATAGGAAAGCTTCTTCTCAAGCTCAATCTTTTCCTTAAGATCCTTCTCTTCCATGCTGAGTATCTTGCCAGCCTTGCTGAATTCTGATATGCCTTCCGAGATAATCTTCTTTCGCTCTTCAACTTCCTTCAGCTTTCGTTCAGCATCTTCTTCAGTCAATCAAACCACATTCAAATTCAAAATTAATAATTAATGCATCTACATCCAGACAGCGTATTCAAGCAGAGCAGATTCAAACCAAACTATGCTTAAAAACACCATCTGCGCTCTATATATGCTCTATAAATACGGCTATACATTGAAGGGCAAAATATAAAGAGGTTATTTAACATTTAGGAATGATTTATTTTCAGCCTAAATCCCCGAATCTTAAAAGATGCATCTATTTGCAAACCTACTCTCTTCCAACCAAGCCATAAGGCAAGAAACGAATCGAGAATTCAAAAAACATGGTAAAAAGGTTTTTAACCTTTGAAATGCCAGACGCATAAGATGCAGATGAACAAAATAAAAAGAGTCTCGGAAAAACAGCTATTTATCAGCCGGGGTTCAAAATTCAGTGTTGTGGAAACAACTGACATGGTAGATAAAAAGAGAATAATCTCTAATTTTGTAAGGGAGAATGACTGCGTTATGGTTTTGCCTCTTCTTAAAAACGGCAATATCCTGCTGGAAAGGCAGTATAGGGCGGCGGCATCAACAACAAAGAAAGGACCTGTGAAAGGCAGCTACGCCTATGAGCTTCCGGGAGGCCATATTGAATATGGGGAGAGCATCAAAAAAGCAGCACTCAGAGAACTTGAGGAAGAGACCGGCTACACCGCAAAAAGAATAAAGATACTCTATAAGCGTGCAATTGCATCTTATCTGACAACGGCTAAAGAATGGATATGCATTGCTGAAGGCCTTGAGCCGCGGAGCAGAAAACCTGACAAAGATGAAATAATCAATATCCTGGAAATAGATAAAGATAGCATAAAAAGAATGTTAAAAAACGGAAAAATAGAAGACACCCCAACCAGGGAAGCGCTTTTTTACTACCTGTATTTTATAGGAAGGTAGAAGCGCCAAGCACTACACTATAGTCCATATTTTATCTGACAAAATAATCCGCATACTCTGCAGGAATGCCGGGCCAAATGAACTTACAATCCGGGGATTTACTATATTTGCTGGTAAAAGCCGTCTTTAATGCCTTAGTATTTAATAACTTATAAATGCATAGCGGGAAAACTTCCATCCTTAAGATGGGAGATGAAAGCGAATGCGGAAACAAAATACGTATAACTCTTAATGGCGTAATAAATGTGGTTGTCATGAAAACTGCGTATAAATATCGCGCATATCCTTCAAAGGAAGAGAAGGAAACGCTAAACAGGCAGATGTTCCTTTCAAAGGAACTCTACAATCTGCTTCTTGAGAAATCGAAGACATACTACAAAGAAACAGGCAAAACTCTCACAGAATACAGAATGAACGTCTGGATAACGCAGATAAAGAAGGAAAAACCAGAGTTTGCAGAATTGTATTCGCAGGTTCTTCAGAATGTCTCAAAAAGAGTATCGGATGCTTACAGACATTTCT
>JAJZKQ010000015.1 GCA_021804095.1 Microcaldota archaeon
GCTCTATTATGTCTGATCTTAAGGTATCAGCTGTAAGCTGGTCAAGAGAGCTGAAAGGTTCGTCCATAAGCAGTATCTTAGGGTCTGAGACAAGTGCCCTGGCTATTCCAACCCTCTGCTTCATTCCCCCGCTAAGAACATTGGGATATGACTTTTCAAATCCTCCAAGCCCAAGCTTATCCAGCATTATTTCCGATTTGGTCTCTTTCTCAGAGTCGCTGAGATTCATCCTGGAACAGCCAATTTTAACATTTTCAAGATTGGTCAGCCACGGAAGAAGGGCAAAATCCTGAAAGACAAATCCTATCCCTGCCGAAGGTCCCCTGACCTCTTTTCCAAGACACATGACCTTCCCTTTATCCGGTTTCATAAGTCCGGCTATTATTCGAAGAAGAGTGCTCTTTCCACAGCCGCTAGGCCCTATTATGGATATGAATTCATCCTTTCCGCAATCAAATGATAGATCATCTATCACCGGAGAGTCTTCGTCTACCGAATATGAAATATTTTTTATCTGTATCATTTTCTGGCTCATTTATTCATCCTCCGTATATCTTTGCAAGCCTTCTGTAGAGCCTCTTCCATAATAACGTATTTATAATTATAATCATGGCTGTCATATTTATCAATGTAAGTAACATGAGGGGCAGGTTATTTACGGTCAAAGAAAGATCAAGAAGTTTTCCTACGCCTACACTAACCTGCGATACCACATTTGTACCTATGCTGAAGTATTCTGCAACTATGGCCGCGTTCCATTCCGCAGCGATGCCGGTTATGGCTCCTGTAATAAGCCCCGGTATGATAGCCTTCAGATATATCTTTTTCCATGCTTCCCCTCCCTGTACTCCATAAATATCCTTGACCTCAAGAATATTAGGCGGCAGGGTCTTCGCTATGCTCAAAGTACTGAATATTATGTACCATATTCCGGACAGGAAGAATACTATAAATGCCACTAATTCCCCATAGTAGGGCAGGCCTCTAAGCCCTGAGACTATAGCGGGGAGAAGAATCGTTGCAGGTATCGAAGACAGTATCTGAAAGAAGAGCACATATCTGGAGCCATGCCTTGTCACAAATATTATATACACGCTTATCGGTATTCCCACAGCCAGTGTCAATGCAAAGGCAATCCATATCCTTGCAAACGAGTAGGCAAAAGCCTTTATTACCTCGATCTCATAGTCTACCATCTTCGGGCTAGTAAGGAAGAATGCGACCACACCGACTATTACGGCCAGCATTATAACATACTTTATCAGATATCCGAACCTATCCGGAATTGTTGCCTTATCCGCATTCCCATATGTGTATTTTTTTGATTTTGCAGACTTAGCCTTTTTTGCAATATTATCCGCAGGCCCTATTTTTTTAATTATCCTTGAGCTAAACGCCTTCATTACCTTCGCGTATGTTACTGCCTTGGGGAATGTTCTTGCCTTTGCCTTCGCTGAGTGCTTGTTATATCTGCTGGCATAATCCTCAAAAGGCTTAAAGAAAAGAAGCCTTGTTGCTATTACGAATGCTACAAATATAATCAAGGCCATTCCATAAGAGACAATGCTCCCGGTTATTGCAGGCGAAGCTATTGCCGCGCCTATTCCTGTCTTAACTGCATAATTGGCGTTCCCAGTAGAAAATATCTCGCTTGTCACAAGATAGAACAGCCCTATCGACCAAGAAAGAGTGGACTGTTCAGCTACCTTAGGCATCACCGCCGGCAGATATATCTTCCTGAACTCCTCTAACTTGGAAAGCCCATAAAGCTTAGAAAGCTCTCCGTATTCCTTAGGAAGCACTTTCATGGCTTCATATACTCCGAGAATTATATTCCATACCATGCTTGTTATTATCAGAAATACCACGGCAATATTTATGCCAAGGCTTCCGGGCAGAGCTCCAACTATCAAGAATATAACTACGGGGAAGAATGCAAGTATAGGCACTGTCTGGAGAATGTCTATAACAGGTATTATAAGCTTCTCTGCAAACCTATGCGTGGCAGCATAAATTCCCAGTATAATACTTATCACTATCGAGACTCCCAGGGCAGCAAACATTCTTATCCAGGAAAAGCCAGTGTCTATTATAAGCGATATTGCAAGATTTAACAAGCTTGCCGTTTCATACTGCATCTTAAATACCCAGCCAAAGACTATATCCTAATGCCAACAAACCAAGAGCTTCCTTAACAGCCCTGTCATTACCTATTTCGGCTATAAGAAATATCTTAAACCTATGCCTCCCAAATAAGCTCGCAGGTATCCCATATCCCTTTTTATTTATTGCCTAGTCTATAGTTTTGTTAGCCATGGAAGCAATCTTCGGATATTCGGTGCACTATACAAAAATTCCGTCCCATTCAAAAAACCCTCAGATCAAAATAATAAGAAACCGCTCAAAGATTCTTCAGAACAAACAAAAAGGATATAATGGCATATAAAAAAAACAAGAAGAATAAAAATGCCTCAAAAGGTCATGGGCCAAAAACAGCGAAACGGAAGAAGGCTACTCGAGGAGACCCACGCAAGGCCGATATTTCATTATCCATTAAAAGGGATTCTCATGCTTCATTTGAATCTGGAGTCTTAGAGCAGAAGCCTCTCTTCTCAGGTGACATTGAAAGCATGCTTATACAATGGCTATCAGCAAGAAGCAGTCCTTCCCCTTCATCCAGGCTGCTGCTGCCTGATCTTCTCTTCTCTTCTGCCGAATCTCTCAGCGAATTTGGATATTCATACGGTTTTCAAATAGGCAGAAAAACCTCGATGGTCTTTAAAGGCAACAACATCAATGCACTTGTAAATCTTCTTGAAGCCTCAGGCCTCGGCCGAGTATTATACCTTCCATCTACAGACCGTGTTATAATCCGTTCAGCCAGACTGAAAAAAAGCGATTACAATACCGGCATAAATATGCATACATATGAAGCAGGTCTGATATCCGGATATCTTTCATATAACACATCCAAGGAAATATACACATATGAAACATCCTGCATCTATAACGGTTCAGACAGATGTCAATTCATTTCTGAAGCGTTGGAAGAGGAGAGAGCAAAAAAACAGCAGATACCTTCCAAACGGAATATAAGATTCCTACTCGAATACATCAATCATTCTGAAATTCATAAAATAACAGGAGGGGATGCCGAATATACATTACTGGGAGTGCTTCCATTTATAAGCGAGAATACCATCGAAAGCTCTTCCAAGCTGATATTCTCCGCAGGAAGAGAACTCGCCTCTTCAGAAAAAGAATACCCCGAAATAATAGAAATGCTTGCCTCATTGTTCTGTATTTCAGGTGTAAAAACTAGAAAAAGAGGTAAGAAAACGGAGATTATTCTTAATTATGGAACGGGAATATCGGCAGCAAGCTTCATAGAATTCAGCACAAAGACATTTATAGGTTTTATTAGTAAACGTTTTAATTCTTTAATAACATTAAATAAGCGCAGGACAAAAGAAGGCTATGAGGCTACAATAAGTTTTGAAGGTGCATGATTGGGAATCGAATTTCTGGATCCTTTGCTGAAGTACGTACCAGGCGTACGCAAGCCTTCCAAGCCTCTTACCTTCAAGGATAAGCTCAAATGGACCGGCATAATAATGGTCATCTACTTTGTGATGTTTGCTACGCCGGCATTCGGAGTAAGAATATCCTCACTGCAGAATCCCACCCTGCAGATAATCAATATAATATTTGCAGCAAGGCTGGGCTCGCTTATAACTGTCGGAATAGGCCCGATAGTGCTGGCAAGCATAGTCCTGCAATTGCTCAACGGCGCAGGCGTCATAAAGATAGACATGCAGAATCCCGAGGACAAGGGACGCTTCCAGGCCATTCAGAAACTTGCCGCAATATGCATAGCTGTAGTAGAAGCCATAATATTCACATCGACAGGCAGCATACAGATACTCGGTCCTTCATACTTCTGGATTGTAGTATTGCAATTCCTAATAGGCGCAATAATAGTTGTCTATCTTGACGAGACAATGGTTAAGTATGGAATAACTTCAGGAATAAACATGTTCATAGCAGGAGGAGTCGCCTACTCTATAATAGGTGGAACATTCAACATTCTACTTCCACTTGCAATGGCACAGCTTGCTGCGGGAACTGCAACTGCTGTCCCACAGGCAATACTCGCATTCCTGCCTCTCTTCTTCACTATACTGGTCTTTATGATCAGCCTATATGTGCTTGAAATGAAGATAGAGCTGCCTATGGTATTCAGCCAATTCAGAGGCATAGGTGGAAGGCTGCCCTTGCCGTTCCTTTATGTCAGCGTTCTTCCTGTAATCCTTGCAACATCCCTATTGTACAGCCTTGGGGTATGGATGATGCCTCTTGCACATAGCTCATCCAACATAATCCAGTTCATAGCATACTATACAAATTCAACAGGCACCGAGCAGATAACCGGAGGGCTTGTATATCTGATGCAGCCTAATTTCCCCACTCCTTATACCGGCGGTTACGGCACTTACGTATACCAGCTTGAAACCAGTTGGTCTCCGCTGCAACTGCCTACCGGAGGTCCTCCCATCGAGGTTCCCCTCTGGGTCCATTTCATAATATACCTACTCATTACCGTGATGCTCTGTGTAGTATTTGGAAAGTTCTGGGTAGAGATGACAGGTCAGAGCCCTAAAAATATGGCAGAACAGCTTCAGGATATAGGCTGGCAGATTCCCGGATTCAGAAGGGATCCCAGGACAATCGAGGGCATACTCAATAATTATCTTCCGACAGTGGTAGTGCTAGGCAGCATATTTGTAGGAATACTCGCCGCTTTCGCAACAATAAGCGGCGCTATAGGCGGCGGCCTCGGCGTTCTTCTTACTGCTGGAATAATGCATGCGATATACCAGCAGATAGAGCAGGAAAACCTGATGGAGAGCTTCCCGGCTCTAAACAAGCTGTTTGCCAAATAAGCAGATGCAGAGAGTTTAGTCATTCTGCATTATGAAAAGCATTAACCACAATTAGCGCAATTCTAGAAAAAATAAAGGCAGGATCGTTTATCAGGCCTGTAACCCTGCCGCAGGCTTCAGGATATTTATCATATTAGAGATAAGATAAGGCGAGACTATAGGAATTTCTCCGGTGATCTGCACTCTAAATATAACATATCCTACAATCAGAAGTATGCCCCCTTTCCTAAGCATATCCTCATTCTTCCTTATCTCGTTTATAAGCTTCATAAGGAGAGGCCGTGCCTCTTCCCTTATTGCATATTCGTGAACCCTGCCCTTCACCTTCCGTTCAACTATCCTAAGATTCATCAGCAGGTTCAGGTTATGCGATATGTTCGTCTGCTCTATCCTTGTAAGTTCTGAGATTCTTCCGACTGAGAGCGGACCATTAGAAATAGCGTGCAGTATATCTGCCCTGGTCTTATTGCCTATAATATCAAATAGGCTGCTTTTCGGCTTTTTCATAAGACCCCGATGTGCACATGCACCTAAAATAAGAATTGGAAAATAAAGACTATAAAGCTTCCCAACCAAATGAAATAATTTCATATGAAATTTAATCATATATGCTTAAATAATTTATCTGTCTATGAGAGGTTGTGAAAGACATGACAAACTACAGAATATCTGCAAGAGAGTTGGGCAAGAACTGCGACTTCCAGGCAGAAGCCCCTACGAGTGAAGAGGCAGTGAGAAAGGCGGTAGAGCACGCAAAATCATGCGGCGCGTGCAGCGGTCTAAATGAAGAACAGGCAAAAGCAAACGTAAAGGAAGTCCAGTAAGCTTTTGATTTTTTTTATTTATTATTTTTTTTATTTAGAAACAGGTAAAATATCAAAATATCTGAAGATACGCTGTATGAAAATTGCGCTGCTGCAGAAGTTATAGCATCTGTCATCAATCAGTTTGTTTATCGTTTATTAAAAATCAATCCCATATTATAGAAATTTCTCCCTAATTCTCAGCTAAAAACACAAAGAATATATAAACGTGCAACTCTATTCAAAGATGTTTATGGACTCTATGCAAAGGCAGGGTCAAAATCCCGGCACATATAATAGTATAATTTGACAAGGTTTTTACAATGACAACAGCTCTACTCTCATCCGGAACCGAAGTAGACTTGCTGCTCGCCGTAATTTCATTAATAATAATACTGGGTTATCTTAGCGAAGTGCTATTCAAAAAAACAAGGATACCCGAAGTAATGATACTTATTGTAATAGGCCTTATAATAGCACAGACCAAGCTGCTTCCTTCGTCATATATAGATACGCTCAGGGGACTAACCCCGCTCTTCGGAAGCATAGCACTCATAACTATAATGTACGACGGCGGAAAAATCATAAAGCTTGACAAATCCCTGCCGAGTGGGTTAGGCTATCTGCTTGCGCTTGCAGACACAGTCCTTCCTGCAATAGCAATGGCCGCAATAATGTATTTTGTATTCCATTGGCAGTTAATCTATGGGGCAATACTAGGGACTATGCTCGGAGAGACATCTACAATAATGATAGCTCCATTAATAAAAAGGCTAAATATAAGCTCCAAGCTGTACAACATGATGCTTGTCGAAGCAACATTCAATTCAGTCTTCTCAATTCTCATATTCTATCTACTGCTCTCAGTCCTCGGAGGAACAAGCATGACTGCGGTAAATTATGCCCAATATGCCCTGACCTACATAAGTGTAGCTGTTATGGTAGGAATACTCGGCGGCTTCGGCTGGCTATTCGTGCAGAGTTTTTCAAAAGGCGCCAGGGGGTATCTCGCAACAATAGCAATAGCCTTCCTCCTTTACGCGTTTGTATCCTTCTTCAACGGAGCGGCTGTAATAACTGTACTCATATACGCAATAATAATAGGCAATTCCAAGATATTCAACAATTACTTCAAATTCAATGATAACACCGAAACTGAGTCATCTGACGTAGAGCAGCAGATCGAGTTCCTCGTGCGCACCTTCTTCTTCGTCCTATTGGGACTAATAGCCTACGTATCACTGTATTACTTCATTTTTGCAGTGGCAATAACTGGAATTCTGATAATTCTGAGAAAGATAGAGATATCTGCGATGATGAGGAAATACGATTCAAGGTATAAGGAATTGGCATTAAGCCTAATCCCAAGAGGCCTTACTGCTGCTGTTCTAGGCAGCATATACCTCTCTTCAGGCTACGCATATGCAAATACCATGTTTTACATTGTCTTCATGGTTATAATCATTACCAACATAGTTTTCAGCGTGACTACAAGCAGGGCTTCAAGAAAAATCGAGAAAGCCGAGGCTGCATTGAAAACATCCGCCGGAGCCAAATCCAATCCAGGAAATGCGCTCCCCCAGCAAACCGGAGCTCTCTCACTATGATCAAGATGGAAGTTCCATCTGATCCGGATTACAAACAAAAAAGTAACAAATCCACTACAGCTACTTACTTTCCAAGGCTGTCAAGAAGGAGATTTATTGATCTGTCCACCTCCTTTATGTGTATGTTCTCTCTCGGCACATTCCCAAAGATGCACTTGTCAAATAATCTTGCAATCTTAAGAGCTTCACTGTGGAGCTTGCCGAGCCCGGCTTCCTTTACCTTATACCTTCCATTTATCTGCCTTACTACAAGTTCGCTGTCGGAATAAAGCCTTATGGAGATTCGATAGCCAAAATCATCAGCCGCTTTCTTCAAAGCCGAGATTATTGCTATGTATTCTGCTTCATTGTTGGTTCTTACTCCATTATAAATCGCATCCTGGGCAAGCAGATTCTCTCCGCTGCTGTCAAATATCCTGAAGCCTGAAGCACTCTCTCCAGGATTCTTCCTGGAAGCACCATCTGTATATATCACAATTTCCATAATCCTATTCACAACTAAGCACTTATCTGTCTCCTATGGCATAAGCAAATTCCTCAAGCTTATGCACTGCATTATTCTCTCCGCGGTTCTCATCTCTTGCAGAATCAAGCAGCGCTTTTCTTATTTTCAAGAGGCGTTCATGATACTCTTCATACTCTATCAATATCCTTCCCGGAGGAATTCCAAGCTGTTCACTTGCAAACGATATCATAGACGAGTATATGCTCTTGGTTATGTCTTTGAGCAGTTTGCTATCGGCCTTGAATACAGGTGAAAGGCTGTATCCTGCAGAGTTGCCAATTTTTATTCTGTTTAGAGGCCTCCCAATCTCCTTAGCTGTCTCTTCAAAGAGGTCATTCAGCTCTCTAAGGCAACCGTCTATTCTATTGACTGTATCGCCATCAAGCCAGCCTGAAAGCTCATGGGCCTCGACAGAAAGCATCAGGTTGAGGTTATTGGCCTCCCTTACCAGATCTTCATCGGCTACATCCCCCGCTTTAAGTCTCTTAAGCTTCTTTCTTATCTCTTCGGCCTTTTCTTCTACAAAAGCATCTATTGCAGCCTCCTTCACGCTTTCAGGTATATCATAATCCCCAATACTATTGGCATGTTCTTCAATGATATCCGCTATCCTCTCAAAACCGGCATCTCTGGCTATCCCTGCGGCTGTCTTTCCGGAGTTGTCCAGTATCCATGGGTCAGCTCCATTATTCAGGAGAAGCTCAACGCTCTCTTCCATGCCCATCCTTGCAGCAAGCATCAATGGGGTATAGCCTCCCTTATCCTGCTTATTTATCTCCGCTCCGTTCTTTATGCATCTGGTTATCTCATCCAGATTTCCTGTAGAAACTGCATAAAGCAGGTTGTCAAATATATACTCTTTCGAACCCATAAAATCCTCCAATTTCCAGCTTTTTTCATTGAAAGTCAAAATTCTTAAGGTGTTCTATTCTTCCAAAATCAAGAATTTCACCTTCACCAATACAGTATGCTTCCATGCTGTCTATATCGAGCATACTATTGAAAACAGGAGCCATTGTTACAGGATCTTCTATATTCACTCCGACTCCTTCTGAAAAATAATTCATGGCGGGAACGACTACCACTCTTCTTCCGTCCTTCATCTTTCCATAAAGGAAGCATCTTAATTTTTCCCTCATTCCAAGGCTATTGGATATGGTTATAGCCGGATGTATGTGTCCCATTATCAATGTTTTGCCTGCCCCGCTTTTAGGAAGTTCTTCCCCATGGAAAAAGAGAAAGTCTCCAATAAGCGCTTCCTGGCTATACACTTTCATGTCTAAAGCCTTCTTATATCTGTCTATGAAGTTATCATGGTTTCCTTTTATCAATACTATCTCTCTTATCTTCAGACTTTTTCTTATGTAATTTACAAACTCGCTGAATTCATTGAACTCCTCAATGTGTACTTTTGAAAACTCGTTTTTTATGTCTCCGTCTACTATTATTCTAGATGCTCCTGTCAATCTTACTGCCTCTGAAATTATCTTTTTAATATTGCTTAGATTTGCCTTAGGAAGAAAATGCCCTTTGTCAGCCATCACTCCCTCATATCCTAAATGGAGGTCGCTGCAGACTATCGCAGAAAGGCTCTTTACATAAAGAACAGGAAGCCCCTCTACTATTTCCAGATCCTTCCCAATTTTCATGATCTACCTTTTTTCGATTTTATTGAAGACTTCTTAATCCTAATCGGCTTCTTTTCCCGCTTATTTTTCAATGCTGTATTCTTCCCTTTTCCATGTTTCCTCTCTATTCTTTCCATGACAAGCTTATGCAGTTCCCTCAAATGCCTCCTTCTGTCCTTCATCATTATTACATCGGATGCACCTATTGCTATTATATTATGGGAAAAAGGCGAAGGCACATCGGTCTCTATCGCACTGAATTTTATCTCTCCGTTCTTTATCTTCTTTATTATCTCCTTTATTCTGGGGAGATCCATGACATCCTCCATTATCTCCCTGTAGGTCTCTTTTATTATGGGGAAATTCGGGCTTATCTCCTCGGCTGCCTTTAGTATGAGCTGGGAATTTATCTGCTGCTTTCTGACGCTTATCTTCCTGCCTTTATAATTTCTGAGTATCATGAAGCTTCTTGCAGCGGAGTACCTGAATCTTCTCTTCATCATCTCAGTCCTTCTGATGTTGGCCTTCAGAAGCCTTTCGGGATCTGTAGATACAAGTTCGTCGATTATCTCCTTAACATTATTCTTCCCTATACTTCCGCCTTTTCCTACAGATATTGCGAATCCATTATCATTCACATTTATTGCAACATCTGCCTGATACAGTTCCCCAATCAATACTCCGATTATCCTGGATAATCCGTCATTTACCCTCCTGCCATACAAGCTGTGGAATACAAGAATCTCCCTGTTTTCATTAGGCTCAACGGTCTTCTCAACCAGAATGAGCTTATCGTTTGGAACTATTCCGGTGTAAAGAAGCTGTTCCTTAAAATAAAGGTAAGCCGAATTCTTGGCATTCTCATCCATAGGCATTTCATCAAGGATGGCCTTCCACTCATCAGCCGATTTATCATTCCTCCTTGCCGAAACAAGTCTCTTTTTTTTCAAAGAGGCATTTACCGCTTCAGAAAACCTCTTCCTGAAGTTGCCTATCTCAAGGGCAAGTTCATAGCTCAGGGGCAGCTGCTCCGAATACCATGGCGGTATGGTGGGTATCTGCCCAGGCGCAGGGCTTACATAAGCATTCATCACTCTCGAAAATTCATACCTGTATGGTTTTCCGGCAAGTACAAATATGTCTCCAGGCTTGAGCCTTGCAAGAAACTCTTCCTCGATGCTTCCAATCCACTTCTTATCCATTGTCATTACGTCTATTGCTACTTCATCAGGTATAGTTCCTATGTTCAGGAAGTAGATAAGCTTAGTGAGCTTACCCCTTCTTCCAAACGATTTTTCCTTTTCATCATACCATATCTTCCCATATACTCTTCTGCTCTCAAGACCCACATACATTCCGGAAAGATACTCGAGCAGGGCTATGAAATCTTTTCTGTCAAGGGTGTGGTACGGATATGCTTTTTTTACTGTATGGTAAGCTTCGTCTATGTCCCATTTTTTTACCTGTGACATTCCCACCAAGTGCTGTGCTAATACGTCAAGCGCATTCTTAGGCGAGATCCCGGAATCAAGGTGTCTCTTCTTTGCGGCATCGAGCATCACCGAACATTCTATCAGGTCATCCCTGTTTGTAACTATCACTTCTCCTCTTGCTATATCATTGAAGCTATGGCCGCTCCTTCCTATCCTCTGTATTGCCCTAGCAACGCTTTTTGGGGATCCTATCTGGACTACATTATCTATGGTGCCTATGTCTATGCCGAGTTCAAGGCTGGTAGAAGAGACTACTGCCTTCAGCTTCCCCCCTTTCAGCAATTCTTCAACTCCCAGCCTTGTCTCCCTAGATAGGGATCCATGGTGTGCAGCTATGGAATCTTCTCCATACCTGTATCTGTTGATCAGATTATAGACTACCCTCTCAGTGCCGCTTCTCGTATTTGTAAATATAAGGGTGGTCTTGTTCTTTTTAATTATCTCATCTACAGTAGAGTATATGGAACTCTCAACCTTCTCATCACTCTCGTTTATCAGGTCGCTTACAGGGCTTATTGTCTTATAATCCATCTTCTTGTCCCATGTGGCATCTATTATGTAGCAATCTCTGGTATCTTTGTCATCCTTGTATCCTGCTATGAACTTGGCTCCTTCTTCCAATGGGTGCATAGTGGCTCCAAGGCCTATCCTTACAAAATCATGCCCTATCTGCTCGGCCAGCCTCTCTATTGAGAGCGAGAGATGAACCCCTCTCTTATTGTTGGCAAGTTCATGCAGCTCATCCACTATAAAATATCTCACCTCTTTCATGTTCTCAGCAAATCTTGTAGAGTTTATGAGTATTGCAAGGCTTTCAGGAGTGGTAACTAATATGTTAGGAGGATGTGCAAGCATTCTCTGCCTGTCTTTTTGCGGAGTATCCCCGGTCCTTATTCCTGCAGTTACCCTGTTTATGGGTATTGATATATCTCTATAAATCTCCTCCAAAGGAACGCTCAGGTTCCTATATATGTCATTGTTAAGTGCTCTGAGCGGAGATACATATATGCAGTATACCTTCTCCTCAAGCCTGCCTTCAAGAGCAAGATTCATCAGGTCGCTTATCACTGCCATAAATGCCGAAAATGTCTTTCCGCTTCCAGTAGGCGCAGTTATAAGAAGATTCTTCTTCTCACCTACCAGCTTGAACGAGTATCTCTGCGGGGGAGTGGGTGTTTTGTATTTTCCCTCAAACCACTTTCTGACAAAGGGATTCAGGCTTTGAAGGCTCTCTTCTGCAGTGAAAGGGGTTTTGTAAAATTCAATCATTAATCTACACCATTAAGGAATTGGCAATAACAAAGCTGCAAAAAACGTTAATACTTTTATGAATCGCAAAATATAATAAACTGAATAACATGTGCAGTTCCGACGCATTAACACCGTGAGAAGGAAATCCAATACTGGCCGCGCATGGAAGGATGCCACAGTAACAATATTTATTATTATCGCTGCCTATACTAATTATAGCCGTAGATAATTCTTAATCGGAGATGGTTTTTTGTTCGAATTGAAAATAGACAACGCAAAATATTGGAAGGACTGCATAAGCGCAATAGTCGGCTTAGTTGATGAAGGCCTCTTCAACATAACTAACGAAGGGATAAGCCTCAAGGCCATGGATCCCTCCAGCATAAGCATGATATCGTTTTCAATACCGAACAAATCTTTCTCGAAGTTCAATGTGGAGAAGCCTACAAGCATAGGGCTTAATATAGAGAATCTAGACAAGATGCTTTCCAGAACACGGGAAGGGGAATCATTGGTAATGAAAGATTCAGACAACAAGCTCCTAATGGAATTCATAGGCCCAAATGGAAGGAGAAGGTACAAGCTACAGCTTATCGAGGTAAAAAAGAGTGTTGAGAAGGAGCCAAATGTCGAATTTGATGCACGCATAAAGATAAACGGAGAACCCTTCAAGGACATAATAAAAGATGCAGGGCTTATCTCCTCTTACATCTCTTTCAACGCACGCAAGGACCAGTTCTCCGTAAGGGCAAGGGGAGATTCATCCGAGCTTGAGGAGTTTCACGAGAGCGAGAACAGCGGCATAATGAAGAGCATGGAGGTCTCAAAAGGCGCAGAGTCTACGTTTAATCTTGAATTTCTGGAGAACATGGTAAAATCCTGCCCTGCAGGAAGTGATATAGACATAGCCCTGAAGTCCAATGAGCCTATGAAGCTCGGATACAACATAGGAGACGCTTCAGTGACATACTATCTTGCTCCATATATGGAAGAGTGAAGTTACTGCAAAACCTTCTCTCTCCAGCTTGAAGATGGTACAAATGGCAAGCATACAGGAGAGGATAATCAAGGATATAGCAATATTCGATGCGAACATATCAAATATAGCAAGGGAGAATCTTGATCCTGTGCAGCAAGAGATAATAGATCTTGCTGCAATGTATGCTAAGGACTCAAAATCCTTTCTGGATAAAGGAGACTTCTATACCTCCTTTTCTGCAATAGCATATGCCCATGGCCTCCTGGATTCAATAATCAAAATAAACGCTAAAAAGTGATTCGGATTACAGGCACGAATGTAAAAGAGGAGACGGCAAGAATAACAGTAACCGAAGGGGTCTTCTACAACCCGAAGATGAAGCCCCTTCGCGATATGTCCGTTGCATTTCTCAACGCTTTGGATCTTTCGGATTCAAAGAAATCACTCTTAGACTCAACCTCTGCCACTGGCATACGCTGCATAAGATATGCAAAAGAGACAGGAATATCCATGCTTACTGCAATCGACATAAATGAAAAAGCAGCAAATAATACTAAAAAGAACTTAAGGCTCAACAGAGTAAAGGCAGATGTATTCAATATAGACCTTGAGAAGTTTGCCGCAGAGCATGATGCCAAATTCCAGATAATAGATCTTGACCCTTTTGGTTCTCCTTCTCCATATATGAGGGATATCCTGAAGCTATCAGAAGATGGTACGATCATAATGATGACTGCCACAGACACCGCTGTTTTATGCGGCGCACACTCGAAGGCATGCGTAAAACAGTATGGTTCAATACCCCTGCATAATCATCTATGCAAGGAAGCCGGGATAAGAATACTCATAAACCATTTCATACGAAAGGCAGCCGAATTCAATTTCGGCACCGAGGTAATCTTAAGCATATCCGATATGCATTATATGCGTATTTTCCTGAGACTTAAAAAAGGGGCAGAGAGCGCGTACGGATCCATGCTTCAGAATGGCTTCGGATCCTACTGCAATTCCTGTTCTGCATACTCCTACGCATCAGGAATTGCGCCAGTGATTGAAAACAAATGTAAAAACTGCAATTCCAGGACAAAGCTCTTCGGTCCTCTCTATCTGGGAAGACTTAACCAGAAGGATATACTCAAAAGAATGCTTGTACTGCTTACGGAGGCTAGCCCTGCATACAAACCAATCAAGACCATAAGCGAGGAATACGAATCCCCATTCTTCTACCATATTCCGCTACTTACCAGATTCATCAAGACAAGCTCGATATCCTTCACAGAGCTTTCAGAATCATTGAGAAAGAAAGGATTCCAATCCACCAGGACCTTATTCGACCAATCAGGAATCAAGACAGATGCCCCTCTTCATGAAATAATCTCCTCGATAAAGAAGCTAAGGAGTCACAATAGTGCATGATCTGAATCTAAGCACGTTTTCTATATCATTTATGTTGCCTATCGCGGCATTCATTCTTCTCTTCCTTGCAAATTCCACACAAGCCCTTACTTTTGGGAGCATGCTTCCATTTTCAAAATACCCCTTATCAATATACCTCAATGCAGTCTTAACATTCATCCTGTATATGGGTTTTGCATTCACGCTTCCAAAATCAATGAAAGCCCTATCTATATCGGTCAGTATAAAGAACGCATCAGCAGCAATCTTCTCTGCAAGAAGCGCAGATGCAAGATCCTTGTCTACAACTGCATTCATTCTTACGGTCTTCCTGCCTTGAATCGCGACCGCAGCTCCGCCTCCTCCTGCCGCTATAGCTATCCTTCCATTCCTTATCGCTTTAATTATCTTATCCACCTCAAATATCTTCCGCGGTTCCGGAGAAGGTACAACCAGCCTGTATCCCCTCTCCATTTTCTTTACCGAAAATTCCATCCTTCCACGGGGCACAAGTTTCTCTTTGTCGTAAAATCTGCCTATCGGCTTTGAAGGTTCCGAGAACTCTCTGTCATTCGTATACACAAGCACTCTAGTCATGATAACAGAAGCCCTGCACGACGGACACTCTTCATGTATAAAATTCTTAATACTATTTCCTATAATTCTCTGGGTTTCTTCGGTGAGAATGCTAAGGTTCTTCCCTTCCTTCAGATAGAGTTCGCCTACCTGTGGTCCATTGCCATGTGTAACAACTATCTCATGCCTCTCAGAATAAAGCCTGCACAAAGCTTCCGCAACTCTGCCCATGTTCTCTTTTTCAAGGGCATTTCCTCCCAATGCAATAAGATACCTCAGTAAACCACCGAATAAATCACTGACAGCAAGCTATAAATGGCTTTCACGAGAAAATAATAATAAAAAAAATTCTTAAAATCAGGGTTCCCAATGGCAAAAAATCCAAGCATAAGCGTAATAATACCTACAATAAACGAAAGCAGCATATTTGGGATAATAAAGGAGATAAGAAAGCTTCTAGGAAGCAACACAGAGATAATAATAGTAGACAAAAGCAGCGATTCGTACTACAAAAAACTTCTTAAAACAGGCGCAACGGTTATAAGGCAGAGAGACAGCGGAGTAGAAAATGCAATAATGGCAGGGCTAAAAGCCGCAAACGGAACAATTCTCGCAAGCATAGATGCCGACGGCACCCATGAGCTTAACGGAATAACCAGAGGCATACGCATGATATCTGAAAAGAAAGCAGATATGGTCTTGGGGAACCGGTTGGCAGGCCTCTCGGAAGGTTCAATGAACCTCTATCTTCAAGCTGGAAATACCATACTCACCAATCTCTTCAACGTTGTTTATAATACAAGGATACATGATGTCTTAACAGGACTCTTTGTAATGAAACGCAGCGCATTTGATAAGATAAAAGATGTAACGCCATATCGCGCCGGAATAGCCTTCTTTGCAATAGAACTTGCGAAAAGAGGCTACAAGGTAGACGAGATACCGATAAAATACTATCCAAGGCAGGAAGGAGAGTCCAAACTTGCAAAATCAAAATTCGCATATGGAGTAGGCGTCGCCTCGCATATACTCTTCAAATAATACAACATAAACCCAGAATCCTATAAAATCAGTACAAAACCTTTTTATTTTATTAAAATAAATACAATTTGATATCAAATGGTATTTTTTACAAAAAAAATCCTTTCCCTCCTTCCTGACTCAAGACAATCTCTTCCACAAACCAACAATGTCTCTTTAACTGAAGAAGAAATCAGGAAGAGAGATCTATTCAAGCAGAAGGTTGAAAAAGCAATTGATATAAACGGTCTAAACATAAGCTATGTAGAAGCGGGAAATCCAGACAATCCCACTCTTTTATTGATACATGGGATAGCAAGCAACAAAAAAGTCTGGTACAACAACATAGACGGGGGAGAGATGCCAAACCAGAACCGCAAGCACAAACAATTCAGAAGAAAAATAATTCCTCTCGCAGAACACTTTCATATTATAGCTCCGGATCTGCCAGGATTCGGAGAGAGCCACAAGCCCAAGCAGGTCACTCATGAATATCTTGTAAAATCATTCATGCCCGAATTCACAAATCGCCTTAACATAGGAAAAATGCATCTTGCAGGCATTTCGATGGGAGGAGCGGTATCCATAGGCTATGCCCTTGACCATCCTGAAACTATAGACTCCCTGCATCTCATGTGCCCTTTTGGGCTCAAACCATATAGGCTTGGAACTGTTGCGTCACTCGCCCTAAGAAATCCCACAATAAGCAAGACGGGAATATCTCTAGCCACGAATGGGAATATAGGAAGACACATCAAAAAGATATTTTCCTATCTGGGCCATCTGGACCAAGGGGTGGAGAACAATATAGAGTATCTTATTTCATATATGGCCTCAATAGACAACTCTTCATTGGAATGGCTCAGCGACCAAGTCAAAACTCCTTTATTAGAGGCGTTCAGAGGCACTCCAATGAGGACAAATTACAGCGACTCCATTTTAACTCTATCTAAAAACATAAAGCACATATTCTTCTATCACGATCCAAAAGACCCTATAATTCCATTCAGGAACACACATAGTGCTTATAATACAATTAAGACAGAGGGCAATTCAACTACTCGGCTTACGGCATTCTATGGCGTAGGCCATCAGTTATATTTAAATCCAGGATACCTCAATGAGATAATATTAAGGGAGCTCATCGGGTTATCTAGGCCTATTGAAAAAATTGAAAAACGGCAAGCCAATCCGGAGGAAAATGCCTTCGCCATAATAAATCTGCTGATCGAGCAGATGAACAGAATATTCAGAAAAGCCAAAAGTTGATTCTGGATACGTACTTCATTCAAGACGCTTTATGATGTGATATCCAAATTGGGTTTTCACTATTCCTGAAACCTCTCCCTTCTGCAAAGAGAATGCGGCATCCTCGAATTCCTTCACCATAACTCCTCTCTGAAATTCGCCAAGGTCCCCTCCCCTTCGTCTTGATCCGTCAATAGAATATTCTCCTGCGAGCTTGGCAAAATCCTCTCCATTCTTAAGCTTTGCAAGAACTTCCTCCGCTGTAGTTTTATTCTTCACAAGTATGTGCGAGCATCTTATCTTGCCCGACATACTATCACTTATATACAGACCTGTAAACGTTGTTGGAATCATCAGTTATTACTATGCATTCTCCTTCACATTCCACCAAGCATGCCTGACATAGTATGCACGAAGGGCCTCCTACAGCTACAGATATTCCTCCGCTTCCTCCCTCATGCTTCTCTGCGAAGTGCTTATGTCCATCCTGCACATTGGCCCATTTTGCTGTAACCTCAGGAAGATGGCTTCCCTTCCATTTCTGATCTTCAGGAGCGACATCATTGTTTACGTCAGGGCTTTCTCTGTCTTTCATCTGGAAAACTGCCACCGGGCAGACATCAAAGCAATGCGAACATCCAGTGCACTTGGGTTTTTCTACATAAACTTGCATTTTTACACCTAAAATATACTTGCTCTGGAAAAGTTTATATAACTGATTTATATGATTACATTTTCGAATAAAAGATTTTTTGGCCTAAGTAAAAACCTGAAAATAGCCGACTACCTCGGCTTCAGGAAGACAGTCCCGCACTTATCGATGTCTATATATTTATCAAGATATTTCATAAAATCGTTGATATCTGCATCCGAATATAGTTTTGGAAGCTTATCAAGAAGTTTATTCCCTCCATACATTAGCTCATAATCTGCCATCGCAACTACCATACTAAGCGTATCCTCGCGAACTATCCTTGTTTCAACGCTTAATGACTTCTTAGTGCGCTCAAATTCTTTTTTGTCTACTTCCCCATTCTGAAGTTTCTCAAACTCTCCGATCATTATCTTCAAGGCCGTACTATAATTTTTCGGCTCTATTCCTGCCACTCCCGCTATGAAACCGAATGTGCTATAAGAATTATAAGAAGCCATTGGATCATAAGAAAGGCCTTTTTTCTCCCTGATCTCCTCAAAGAGTTTATCTCCGATATAACGCTCCGCCAGATTAAGCGAGATAAACTCGTCAATATCCCTTCCTGAATACTCCTTGCACAAAAAACCCACACCAATTCGGGCCTGGCGTATTCCTCTTCTCTCTATGGTTATGGATCTTTTAACTGGTTTTTCCACTGCTGCCCTTCTTTTGAGGCCTCTGTATTTTCTATCCATAACTCCAAAATATCTCTCTGCAAGCGATAAGGCATCCTTGCTGCTTATTCCTCCGTATATGGAGAGCACGCAATTCTTAGGAGTATAATATCTTTCATATATGCGGGCAAGATCGTCTCTTGTAGTGTTTCTTATAGTCTTTTCATTGTCTCCTCCCACTGACATCTTTGCAGGATGTTTTCTGTAAAGAACCCTTGGTATATAGTCAGATATCATATACCTTGGGTTATCGTGGTGCATCATATTCTCATTAATGATGGGCCCTCTCTCAAGTTCAAACTCATTTTCAGGAATTGTGGAATTATTTACCATATCTGAAAGTATCTCCATAGTCTTGCCAAAATAATCCTTAAACGACTGCATAAAATAGAGGGTGGTTTCATGGTCTGTGGTTGCATTATATCTTACCCCAAGCTCCTTAAGCTGGTCATCTATTTCCTTCCAAGTTCTCTTCTTTGTTCCCTTGAAGAGCATATGCTCCAGAAAATGCGCAGCTCCGTTTATCCTAGGTTCTTCGTCTATAGAACCAAACCTAACCCCAAGGCAGACGGCCGTTGTCTCAAGCCCTGGAAACGGATGCACGCTTACTTTAAGCCCATTATCAAGCGTTTTAGATACCGTATTCTCCATAATTTTCTTACTTACGGCAAAGTATAAATTAACAAGGCAGCGACAGACACAAGCAATAATCCACTATTACGGGAATACAA
>JAJZKQ010000016.1 GCA_021804095.1 Microcaldota archaeon
AAACTCAGGGATAAGATAGAAGGCACTGGATTCTCTTCGGTTTCAGACTGCGTTACATACATACTTAGGGAGACGCTCGTGGAGATGGAGTCAAAAGACCTTAAAGATAAGAATAGAAACGCAGTGGTGGAAAAGCTCAAGGCACTTGGATATACTATGTGATTTTAATGGCAGAAAAAGATATAATCGGTATTGCTGAGGATTTAAGAAAAGATCCCAGTGAAAGGAATTGGAAGAGATTTGGAAGTGCATTGAAGAAAAGTGAAGTGGTCTATTACAGGATTTTTTTTGGGAGAGGTAAGCTGAATAAGACACAGGATCTTAGAAAATCATATGCGGAGCTTTATGATAAGAGAAGGAAAGCAATCACACAGATACCAGTGTTTATGAGAGAAGGCAAGAAAATAGACGGGGCAACAATTTTCCTGGTAGGACTATTAATATTGAACGGGTAATATTATGATAAAGCAAGACATAAAATCGCTTGAAGAGCGGAGTATATACATAATAAGGGAGGCAAAAACAAATTTCAAGAATGTTGCCGCTCTCTGGAGCATGGGAAAAGACAGCACAACAATGCTTGCATTGGCCAGAAAGGCCTTCCATGGCAAGGTGCCTTTCCCAGTTATACACATTGACAACGGAATTGATTTTCCAGAAACATATGAATTCAGGGAGAGTCTTACAAAAAAATGGAAACTAGATCTTATAGTCGCAAAGAGCGAGATAAAACCTGAGATGTCAGGATTTGCATGTTGCGGTGCAAATAAGACAGTGGCACTTAAAAAGGTGCTCAAGGATTATGGGTTTGATGCACTTATAGTTTCAATAAGAAGAGACGAGCATGGAATACGGGCCAAGGAGAGGGTATTCAGCCCCAGAAATAAGAATTTTAAATGGAATTACAAAAATCAGGTAGCTGAGTTATGGGACGACTATTCTTCAAATGACGATTCTGATGGGCATATAAGAGTACATCCGCTTCTTGACTGGAATGAGGTAGATATCTGGGAGTATGTAAGAAGGAACAAGGTGCCTACTAATCCGCTTTATTTCTCCAGGAATGGATATAGATATAGAAGCCTTGGATGTCTCCACTGTACAACTCCGATAAAATCTAATGCGGAAAAGATAGAGGAAATAATAAAAGAACTTGAGACGACAGATAAGGAGGAGAGGGCAGGAAGAGATCAGGACAAGGAAAAGGCTTATGTCATGGAAAAACTTAGGTCTCTAGGATATATGTAGTTGGTTTCGGAGAAGAAAATCGCTGCGGAGATGGTGAATGAATGATAGTAAACAGAATAACCCTTCTTGGAAACAAGGATCATGGAAAATCAACACTTATAGGAAGCCTTCTGATGGAAACAGGTTCAGTCTCAGAACAGAGAATAAGAGAGGCTAAAAAAACCAGCAGAAAATTAGGCAGGCAGTTTGAGCCGGGTTATATACTTGATAGCTTTGAAGAAGAGCGCATTAACGAGATGACTATAGATACAACACGCGCCCAGGTGAAATACAGGAATACGGGATTTGAGTTCATAGACGTTCCTGGGCATGAGGAATTGATGAAGAATATGCTTAGCGGCGCTTCTTATGCTGATTTTGCATTGCTTCTTATCTCAGCAAAACCTGAAGAAGGAATAACAAGCCAGACCAAAAGGCATATTTTTGTGGCGAAGATGTTGGGCATAAAGAAACTTGTTGTTGCGGTGAACAAACTTGATGCTGTTAACTATAACATGGAGAGGTTCGAAGAAATAAGGAAGGACGTGGGAAGCTATCTTGATAAGATAGGCTTCAAAAACATAAACATAAATTTCGTACCTATATCAGCATATAATGCTGAGAATCTGGTAAGGCATTCTGACAAGATAAGATGGTATAAAGGGAAAAGCCTTATGGATATGTTAGCAGAGGTTTCTAAATCTGCTAAAAAAGATATTGATGGGGAGCTGATAATACAGATACAGGGCTTCTTTGATGAAGGAAGGAAATCGGTTTTTGGCAAAATAATCTCAGGAAGCATGAAGAAAGGAGATAGGATAATATTGCTTCCGGCAGGGAAGGCAGTGAAGGTACTGAGATTGTTCACCAGCGGAAGGGAAACTGGTTCTGCGAGACGAGGAAACGCAGTCACATTGGAATTGGATAAAAAGATTGGAATCGATGCGAGAGGACTGGTCGGTGTGAAAAAAAAGAGTGCATGCAGATCTGGAAGCAGCATACGCGCCATACTCCTCATGACAAAGAAGATGGGTGGAAGGCCTTCAATAAAGATGAATGGTTTGGAGATAGAGTGCAGGAAGATGAATGTGGAAAGGTCGATAGATGTGGCAACAGGAGAATCGGTGGTGTCAGGAAGCATAAAGCCGCTTAATGCAGGAATGGTGGAACTTAAGCTCTCAAGAGAAATAGCCATGGATACTTTTGAAAGAACTCCGGAAATAGGCAGATTCGTATTTTATACGGGCAGGAAGTTTTCGGGTATAGGAATAATTACAGAATGATGAAATGAAGAGAATCTTAATAATGGATACGGGCTCTTTCCGTGTATTTGGAGGAGCGGCAAAGACAGCTTATGATACATACCAATATTTCAGGGAGATGGGATATAGGGTTGATCTTTTTGGAGATTTTTCACCCATCGACAGAAAAATAAAAACAGTCAGGGAAGAAGAACTCAGGACTGGTATTTATGATGTGGTTATGCTTAATTCGGTGAGGGACATACCAGTAGTTGAAAAGAGGCTTCTTGGGAATTCTGGAAGGACTGTATTCGTATACACGGACAGGGGCAATCTCCTGAATAATTTTAAGAACGCCGGAATAAAAAGGCTTCTTCCCAAGATGATAGTTAGATATTATCTGATGCGTAGAATGAGAAGGTGGCTCGGATATTATGTCGCATTGACTGCAGAACAGGAGGAGCTTGCGAGGATGTTTTTTGCAAGAAATACAAAGATAGTTTTTATACCTAACTGGTACTCAAAAAGGTTTGGAGTAGAGAGAGGCTTAAGAAAGGAAAAATGTGCAATATATGTGGGTAGGCTTGATGAACGGCAGAAAAAGGTAAGCTTTCTTATAAAAGGAATTTCAGAATTTATAAAAGAGAATCCAGGTCTGAAGGATTGTAGAATATTGAGAATAGTTGGAGGAGGTCCTGATGAAGAGAGATATACTGGGCTCTCAGAGTCTTTGGGTTTATCAAAAAACATAGAATTTATTAAGTTCGCTCCGGAAGGAGATTTGATCAGACTGTACAATGAGGCGCTCTTCTTCGTTTCTGTTTCCGAATGGGAAGGGATGGCAGGCACTTTTGTTGAGGCTATGGCATGTGGGCTTCCTCTTTTGATAAATCAATATAATAATACAGTATTATCGAAAAAACCATTGAAGAGCCTTGTTGAAGACGGCTACAACGGCCTTATTTATGAATATGGAAGTATCAGGAGTTTTTGCTCTGAGTTTGGAAGGCTCTACCTTGATTCCGGATTTAGGAAAAAGCTTGCAGAGAATTCTCTGAAATTTTCTTCTGAGTTTGCTCTTGAGAAAAGCTTGCGGAAGTATAGGGAAATTGTGGAGAGGATATAGGGTTTATCTCTTCTTTTTCTTTATGCCATAGTAGTCGAGAACTGTCTGGTATACGTCATTTATCTTGAATATATTAGTCTTGTCTTCGTTCTTCCATGGATAAAACCCATATATGCCCATTTTGGTATGGTCTCCCCTCTTTGGAGGTTCGGGTTCCATGAAGAGCGAATTTGAAGAGAAATTGAATATGTCTATCATATAGCCAGGCATGGCTTCTACAAATAGATCTGGCGGTATGAAGAGGCTTGTTTTTCCGTAGTATGCGCTGCCGTCATATATTTTGTATATCAATTTTTTGCCTTCCTTGTCCTTAAGCGAAAGAAGTTTTTTTGATATTTCACGCTTGAGTTTATCCTTTTCAGAAGGGCTGACGCTTCCTTTTCTGAATCTTTTGTCATTTATCCATATTGTAGCTACATTTATGTTGGATATGGCGGCAAATGCCTTGGTGTTTTCCATATCGTAATCAAACAGATGTATACGGGTATATCTTCCGGCGTTTGACGCAGGTAGGATCCTTCCTGCGGATTTCGATACGATTCCTTTCATGCTGTGAGGAAGCCTGTCATAAACATTTCTTAATCTCGATTTTAATAATTTGTCCCTTATACCATATCCTGAATCGGATTCGGTGGCTTCGGAACTTTTGGAGGTATCGGTTATTTTTTCCATAATGCTCCCTTTCAGCTTTGCATATCCGTTTTTTATCATCCAGGAGTTTATAAGAAATTTGTATTTTATCGGTTGGGCTCCATGATCCGATACTATCATTACTGCCCCTTTTTCCTTATCAGCAAGACGCATAACATGGTCAAGATATCTGCCTATTGACTGGTATATTGGGAGAAGATATTCGTCCATGTTTTTTTTATTCAGTACAAAATGCTGGAGCCTGTCAGTCTCAGTATAGCAGACATAAACGAAGTCGTAATTTTCTCCTTTCATAGCTTCGATTGCGAGCTTTGTTCTTGCTTCTGTGCTTTTTAGAAAGTGCATAGATCCTTCCTTTTCTGTCATCTTGCCGCTTTTCATCTCCTTTTCAACGTCAGGTTCGCCATAGAAGTCATACTTCTTCATGAGTGCCTCTAGACGATTATTGTTTGTTCTGGCCTTAAGCGGAAAACCTGTTATCATGTCAACGTTAGGATACTCTGGAAGTGTTATGTCAGTGGCTGGAGTTATTACAAGGCATCTTTTGCCGGATAGCGCAATGTCCTTCCAGAAAGGAGGATTTTTTGAGGAGTCGTAATAAACAAGGTCGGGAGTATAGTCATTTTTCATTACGAAAAAATCCGGTACTCCGTGCTTCCCGGGATTTAGACCAGTATATATGGTTGGCCATGCGGCGCCTGTCATAGGCGGCAGTGTAGATTCCATTTCTATAAGGTTGCTCTCCTTTATCATCTTATTGAATGATGCCATATTTTTTTCCTGGCTGAATTTTTTTATCAGCCATAATGGAGCGGCATCAATACCTATAAGATATAATTTTTTGCCCAAAGAAGCACCTTAGAATAGATATGAATCAGCGTATTTTTATCCTTATCGTGAAATCTGGAAATGATCCTAGATCGTATAATTGATCCAATAAAGAGCTATTCTGATTATGAAATTGAGGTTATTCTCCCTGTGGCTTTGTCTTCATTGATTTTTTGGAAGATGTTTGAATTATATCTGGAGTGGGTTTTTATGAATCGGGATCTTCCCGATTATTTGCATGCTAAATTTCAGGAAGAGACTCTTTTCAATAATCAAGTATAAATATCAAAACAGGGAATTATTGATTGGTGTACATGTGTCTGTAATTGCAGTAACGCCGGAACGCAGACGTATAGCAATAGAAAGGACATTGCCCCTTGTGCTTCTTAAGCGGGAAGATGAGGAAGAAGCACATAAGAGTGATGATAAGTTTGGAAGCCTGCGGGAGGTACACAGGGATGCTCAGGTTCATCAAAAACGTGAAAAACCAATTACTGATGTGCGACGTGACCCGAAACCGGAAACTGTTGAAGCTTATGTAAGGATAGTAATGCCAAGTGTAAATGTACAGGGCATAGGCGATGTGCCTGTGTATGGATACATGACATATACAATGGGAGGTTCTGAGGTAAAATCCGATAGGTTGGTAGTAAACACAGGCCAGGGAAGCGGGTACATGGAGATATACAAGAGCAATAGAGACAGCCAGCGTTGAAGAGAAGATTGGCTAGGTTATTTATTCTTTTGAATAGCATCCGTATTTATGGAAAAGGAGAGGTTTGCCAGAGTGGTTTTTGATAGGCTTGCGGGGAGATATGGAAGGAGCCTGCATACCGAACTCCTGCATAAGAACATGACTGAGCTTTTTGTCGCTGTTTTTTTATCTCCGCAGTGCACTGACAAGCAGATAAACAATATAACTCCAGAGCTTTTCAGGAAATTCAGGACATTTCATGATTATGCCAGCGCAGACCTCAGGACTCTTATGAGGCATCTGAATGGTGTTAATTATTACAAGACAAAGGCAAGGAATCTGAAGAAGGCTTCTAAGATGATTGAAGAAAGATTCGGCGGAAATGTTCCGAAGACCATTGAAGAATTGATGGAGCTTCCCGGAGTAGGAAGGAAGGTTGCTAATGTTATACTCAATGAGGGATTCGGAATAAATCAGGGAATAGCTATAGATACACACTGCATAACGGTAGTGGGAAGGCTAAAGCTTTCAAGACATAAAGATCCTAAAAAGATAGAAATGGATATGATGAGAATTTTTCCTGAAGGGGAGTGGGGCAATGTTTCCAATCTTCTCATAGCACTAGGCAGGGATGTATGCACTGCAAGGAAAAAGAGATGTGAAAAATGTGTCTTGGCAGATATATGCCCAAGTTCAGACCTATTGAAATCGGGAAGGAAATCAGTTAGGATATACTCTAAAAAGAGTGGATAGCTCTACTGCAGGGATTTGGGTATCTTAGCATTATAGGCATTTCTTGTGGCTTCGGAATTTGAAATGCTCCATTAAGCGGTCGGCATTATCTTAAGCTGAATGAGTTAATGCAGGCATCAGGCATCTATGCTGTCTTCAGGATAGCCCATTTCAAGAAGAGCCTTCTTTACAGATTCCTTATGGTCTCCCTGCAATTCTATTATGCCATTTTTTGAAGTGCCTCCGCATGCGAGGGCAACCTTTAGCTCTTTTGCTGTCTTCTCCATCTCTTCTCCGGTAAGGCCTGAAACTACAGTCATATACTTCTTGAATTTCTTCTTCTCAGTATATACCCTTATTCTCCTGTTTGTCTCCCTGTTTAGAACATCGCAGACACAGAGTTCCTTTGGAAGGCCGCATTTTGGGCAGATGTCTGGCATTATACCTTGGCACCTCTCTCATTGAGAAGGGTTAGAATCTGTGCTATTGTCCTCCTTATCTCCCTAATCTTTACCTTCTTGCTTGCTACTCCAGTAGAGGCTATCTTTCTCTGTTCTATTGCAGCATCAAGCCTGAGCTCGGAGAGTTTGACATTTAGCCCTTCAACAGTAAGGGATCTTAAATCTTTTATCTTCATAAATATCATTCTATTCGTTTAAATATATAAGTTTAACCATATGCTGCCTGAAGTGTTTTTCACTTCCTGTTGTGGTGGGGCGGCCCTCTTCTTCCGCCTTGGCCTCCGTATCCTCCAGGCTTCCTTCCGGAATTCAGGCTTGCTGCTGCTATCTGCTTTGGAAGTGCGACTGCAACAACATCCCTGTCAGGGAACTTTGTTCCTGGTGGAACCAGCCTTACAGTCACTCCTATTGCACCATACTTAGGATATGCGGCTATCTTTGCCTCGCTGACAAGGCTTACTGCAAATCCTGACTTTGGAAGATATCCTAATCTTACCTTCATCTTCTTTGCCCTTGCGCCTTTTGATGCCAGCTTGCCTTTTGCGATTATCTCGACGCCTAATGCTCCCTGTTCCATAATCTCTCTTGCTGCTGAGTGTATAAGCCTTCTCGGGTTTATGCCGCGTTCGAGTGATGCGACTATGTTCCTCGCTACAAGCCTTGGCTCAAGCTTCGGGTTCGCTACTTCGGCAACGCTTATTTGTGGATTTTCAAGGTGGAATTTCTTCTTCATGCTTTCGGTAAGAGAGTCTATTGTCTCTCCTCCGCGGCCTATTACTCTGCCAGGATTGGTGACATATGGAGTTATCCTTGTTATCACAGGTGTTTTCTGTATATCGACACGTGAAAGACCAGCCCTGCTGAGAGATTTTTCCATATATCTGAGTATGTTGTATTTTACCTTCAAATCCTCTATAAATTTTCTTTCTGATGCCATAATATCACTTTGTTGATGTCGCACTTTCCTTCTTCTCCTCATCTGCCTCCTTCTTCTCAGGAATTGCAATGGTCTTCTCCTTTTTCTCCTTCGTCTTCTCTGGATTCAGTGCGTTTGAAGGCTTCTGCTTTTGCTGCTTTGCAGCCTTTATCTTAGGCTCGGAAGCTTTCTTCACTCCTATAAAATATTTCATCTTCTTTGTCATGCCTTTATAGTCAGCATTCGCTATTCCTATCTCCACCTTTGCATACTCGATATCGCTGTGGTTTATTGCAGACCTGCCATACATTCCGCGGCCCCATGCTATTGATCCCTTTGACGGGCTCCTGCGCTCTATGCGCGTCTTGTTTGCAGCAGAGTGGATTACATACATGTTCTCAGCATCAAGATTGCCTTGGTTTTCTGCATTTGCAATCGCGTTGATTATTGCAAGCCTTACCTCCTTCGATGCCTTTACAGGATACTTACCCTTCTTGCCTCCTAATTCATGCCTTGAACCCATATGCTTGTTGTGCCTCCTGTATGCGATGGGAACCTCCATCTTTATTGCTTTTTCTAGAAATGCCAGAGCTGCTGATGCTTTCATGTACCTTACAGCATCACAGACTGCACCGAGATCTTTGTAACTGACGTTGAGATCGTACCTCTGTGCAAGAGATATCTCTCCTGCCTTTATCTCTTCTTTTGGTATTCGTATTGAATATTTCATCATTTCACCGAGAGGAACTTTGATCCTCTTGTAGCTCTTATTCCCGGAGCTGAGTGGAGGACTCTTTTGGTTGAGAAGGAAAATTCGCCTAGCCTGTGTCCCATCATCTCTTCTGTTATCTTGACCTCTTTGAATTCTTTCCCGTTGTGTACACCGAATGTGAGGCCTACCCAGTCTGGCAGTATTACGGCTTCTCTTGCATGAGTCTTTATTATCTTCTTTGAGTCAGAAGCCTTGGCTTCGGAGATCTTCTTCAGAATGGATTTGTATGCAAGCCCGTTTCTCTTTATGCTCCTTCGCTGTCTCGAGTCGAGGAGATTTACGAAATCGGAAGCCTGCATAGCTGCAAGCTGTTCATGTGTTTTGCCTTTGAATGTATATATTCTTGCCATATTATCCTCTCTTCAATCGCCCTACCCTTCTTGCTGCTATGTGGCCTACCTTTCTTCCAGGAGGTGCATTTCTCGATGTCATACTTGAAGCCCCTTTGTGGTGCTGCTTTCCTCCGAAAGGATGATCGACAGGATTCATCTTGACACCTCTGTTGAGAGGCCATCTCTTATTGAGCGCGTGCTTCATATAGAAATTCTTTCCAGCCTTCATTATAGGTTTAGTAGACTGCCCGCCTCCTGATACTGCGCCTATCTCGGCTCTGCATGATCCGTCCAGATCCACAACAGACTTGGAAGGCATTGATACTGAAACGCGGTTTCCCAGATGTGCTACTATTGTTGCATAGGAGCCTGCGCCTCTTGCAAATCTTCCTCCGTCTCCAGGCTTTGATTCTATATTGTAAACAGGCATTCCGTCCGGTATGCTTGAAAGAAAGAGTATGCTTCCCAGTGTGCATTCTGCCCCGGGACCTTCATGTATTCTGTCGCCTATCTTTATCCCTTCCGGTGCAAGAAGCAGAAGCTCGCTGAAATCGTCATATTTTACCAGCATGAGAGGTGCGGAGTGCCCCGGATCGTCAATGAAGTCTATTACTTCGCCTACTTTCTTTGAAGAAAGCTTCTCGTTTCTGAATAGTATCTCAGCCTTCTGGCTCAGAGGAGGCTTTGTATAAGCATTGCTTCCTTTTCCTCTCCTTTGTTGTTTAAGTTTCTTTCCCATTTTTGCACCGTCATACTAATTTGAGTTTTTTTGCTATATCAGAAGCAGGATACTCTGGCTTTAGCCTTATATATGCCTTCTTCTGATTTTCAGGACTTATTAAAGTATTTACATAATCTACCTTTACATTGAAGGTCTTCTCGAATTCGTCTGTTATGGTTTTCTTGTCGGCCGATAGGTTTACTATATAGATTATGGTATTTCTTGTCTCTACCATATTAAGAGCTTTCTCTGTTGCGATCGGGTATTGAAGTACTGCCATTATTATCACATCTCTTTTAACACTGCAGGCAGTGCGGCTACAGCTGACTTGCTCCATACGGTAGGCCTTGGAAGCGCTCCGGGAGCCAGTGCTTCTATATTCAGCTCCTTTACTCCTATTACATCTACTCCTGCTATATTTCTTCCTGCCTTTCCTACAGATTTAGAATCGTTTACTATGATTAAGAGGGTCTTTCTGAATTTTCTCTTCCTTGAGCCTCTTCCTGTCAGGAGTTTCGGCTTGTGCGAAACCTCTATGTCTTTTGAAAACCCAAGCGAGTTAAGTACTTTTATAAGATCCTTTGTCTTTGCTACCTTCTCTATTGCATCCTCTATTATTATAGGGAGCTGCCTGCCTATCTGATGTCTCGCGTTTATCTCGGTGCTGATTGCGCATCCTGCTATTGCAGATTCGAGTGCTTTTGAATACTCCTTCTTGTTTATGCGCTCCTTTATTATCTTGATTGTCATGTGCGGATGGGCTCTCTTACCCTTTACAGCTGAAGGTATCCTTCTGACATCACCCATCGCTCCTCCTCCGAGTTTCTGTCTTGGCCTTATTGCTATACCCATATGCCTGCCGCGCCTGTACCCGCCATAAGTTCCCACATATAATGCCGTTGTCTGCAATCCTGCAAGTGGGCTATGCCCCTGGGGCTGGAATCTCTCGCTCTGCTCGCTTAGAAGCGCTCTCTTTACAAGATCTTCACGGTATTCCATACTGAATACCTGAGGAAGTTCAAGAGTTTCCTTCTTATTTCCTTCAATAGAGTATACATCAGCCTGCATTAGAACATCTCATTTTTCATTTGCCCTGCTTTGAATTAAGCGATAGATAGGTTATCTTAGGCGGCTTTGTCTCCCTGAATGATCTGGTGGCCTTCCTTATCCTTATAAGGCGTTTTGATGGGCCGGGTATCGAGCCGTCAATAACTATATAATCGCTTTTTACCACTCCGTAGTTTAGATAGCCTCCTTTTACATTTACCTCTTCTGTTTCAGAAGGGCTTCCCATCTTAATTATAAGTTTATTTCGTTCTGTCCTGTAGTTGTAACCCATATGTCCCGCCTGCGGCACTCCGAATTGCACCTTTGCAGGATGCCAAGGGCCAAGAGTACCGAGATGCCTGTATTTGTTTGTTACCTTTCTGCCCTGCGTTGCTACCTTATATCGCTTTACCACTCCTGCCCATCCCTTGCCTTTTGTTATTGAGGTGGTATCCACCATCTCTCCAGGCTTGAAGACTTCTGAGGATTTAAGCTCCTTGCCGAGGAATGGCTCTATGAATGCGAGCATCTCCGATGCTGTCTTGCCTCCTACAGGAATTTCAAACCTCATTATGCGTTTGTTTGCTATTGATACCGGCTCCGCATCTAGATATGCGAGTGCAGTTACTCTTTCGCATTCGTTTATTTTCTCTTTGAATTTTGAGACATCATTCTTCTTTATGGATTTTATCCCTACATGCTTTGCCGCATTCTGGTCGTAGACTTCTCCGGCTATTTCAGTATAAGCATAACCTTTCTTATAAAATCTTATCCCGTATATTACAACTCTGGGAAGTTCAAGTATTGTAACAGGCCTGAATACCTCAGAGCCTTTAGAAGGGCCTTCACTCTCATCCATAATCATCGCATGCGTCATGCCTGCCTTGAATCCCACATATCCAAGAAATGATGGTGTCTCTGTCTTTACGGAACTTCTGACGCGAGGCATCTGCCTTATTGCACGTCTGTGCGGCCAGAATTCCAGTGATCCTTTTTTCATCTTCTCACTCTGAGTATTTTTTTAAGCATTACTTCTTTAAGCTATTTATAGCTTCCTTGTTGTTGTCTCAAGCTTCGAGTCTATTGAGCTTACTATGCTGATTTTTTTAAGAAAGCTCTGCATTGAGGCTATAAGAGCCTTTGAATCTTCTGCCTTTATTCTTGCAATTATCTTTCCTTTTCTGCTTTCAAGCTTCACATTGCTTCTCTTTAAGTCCATTGATTTTCCCATTATTTCAATATAATCCTTGTTATTTTTTCCGTTATTTATGGATATCAGCGCGTCAGGCATCTAAACATCTTCAGCTTCTCTCCATCTGCCTTACGCTTGTACCCATTCTTGTCCTGTCTCTTGATATTATGCCTCTATGCCTCTTACCTGCCGCTGTAAGTCCCCTGAATGCCCTTCCTCTGGAATCTACAACTTCAGAGTATGAACGGTCATTTGTTATTGAAGGATGGGATCTGTCCAGAAGTATTATCTCGTAGTATTTTGACCTTCCGTCTTCTCCTACATAGTAGGAGTTCAATACCTCGCAGTTTGAGTATGCCCTTGATGACCTGTCTTCTGCAATGGCCTGCAATGACTTCCTCCTTGAGAAAAACCTTCCGCTCTTTGAAGGTTTTCTTCCTCCCCTTGGCTTTGCACGCTTTCTCAATCCTTTTTTTATCCTCGCCCTTATAACTATGACTCCCTGTTTATCCTTGTAGCCAAGCTCTCTGGCGCGTGCTATATTAGTAGGCTTTTCTATTCTGTTTATAGGAGGTTGGCTATTCCAATCCACCATTCTTGCTTTCAATACGTTGCTACGCTCCTTGTATCCTTCCTGGAAACTTTCCTTGATGTATTTGTATGCGCCCATTTGTGCACCATGGTTCTGTAATCTAAGATAACTTTAATGCAGTCGTAAAAAAATACGAATGCCGTAGTCAGGTTATATATATGGATGCTAATCCTTTTAAAGCTAAGTATATGCCAGCATATACAGGCAGTGTTATCTTTTTAGATTCGGTAATGGAGAATATCCTTCCTGCCATCCCGAACTCTATGCTCTTATTTGGAAGTATATCTACTTCTCCAGAAGTGAACGCCAGAGCCTCTGACATCGGGTCGAATTCGGATAGCTCGGAAATGGAGGTTATCTTCTTTGAAGTCAGGCCTGTCTCGCCGTGGATAGTGCCAGGCATCCTTATAAGATGGGTAGGGTCTTTTGTAACATTTTTATCTATTCTGTCGCTTTGTGCTATAGCCTGGCTTACAAGTATCTTTTTCCAGAATTCTGCCTTGTTTTTTATATAGACCATATCCCAATTTCCATTTTTGATGCCCATGCTTATAAGGGCTCTCTTTTTGTATATGTTTCTGGCTGTTGCCTTGTCTATGCCTATCGATTCCAGGTTTTCCTCTCCTTTCTCCATGTTTGTGAGTAGATTTCTGGCTATCTTCCCCCTCCAGCCCTTATTTTCAGGGCTTGGACCTATCAGTTTTGCACCCCGCCTTCCCATAGTAGGGAATAACGTCTCGGCATTTAGGCCGTTGCCTGAAATATAGTCGCTTATCTGCTTCCTTGCGCTTCCTGAGAGCTGCAGGATTGACTCTTTTTTGACATGGACATGGTATCCCCTGTTTCCGCTAAAATTTATCCCAAGCTCTTTCTCCGAGAACCCGAAATCCGGAATCAGAAAATCTTCTATCAGTTTTAGGGTCTCGGACCTAACAGAGGAGAGGCAGTTTTCACAGATCCATGATCTTCCATGAAGGTCCTGGCATTTTAGATGCATGTCGGTAGCATCTAGATCGAATACCAATTCTGCGCCAATCCATCCCTTGTTAGGCATGGGTCTTGCATCCGGCCTACGGTAGTATGCCACAGAATATGATACATATGCAGGTGCCTTATCTATTAGGAACCTGGAGAACTCCGCATCGTCCCTGAAGTGGAGATGCCTGTATGCTATCTTTCGCTCGAATGTTCCAGCACCGAACTCCCTTTCTGCTATCCTGTCGGTAGTTATGCCTTTATGGGCTTTGTAGTAATCGCGTATTAGCGATGTCACAAATGCTTCTTCTTGAGGAGTGCCGTGCATGCAGGTTTATCGTATAGAATTATACATAGAATTATTTAGTTATAGCTTCTACCTAAAGAATTTTTATAACCTCAGAAAAGAGCTATTTAGTTTTGCGTTTAAGATATCTATGTGGTATCATGGCGGTCTTTGCTGAAGAGATTAAACAAGTCATAATAGTGAGAAAGGACATTAAGATGGGCATCGGAAAGCTTGCGGCACAGGTAGGCCATGCTGCAGTCATGAGCTATCTGGAAGCATCAAGGGAGAATGATAAGATAGCTGAGGAGTGGCTGAAGACTGGAGGGAAAAAGATAGTGCTTAAAGTCGAGAATGAGGAATCCCTGAGAAAGCTTTTTGGCGCATTCAAATACAAAAAGATACCCTGCGCCCTTATTACTGATGCGGGATTGACACAGCTTCCGCCTGGCACTGTAACTGCACTTGGAGTCGGTCCTTGGACTACAAGGGAGCTCAATCCGCTTACGTCTATGCTAAAGCTGCTTTAGTCAGGAGGCAGGAGGGCGCCTTCACTCCTTGAAAAGTCCGATCTTCCTGAATTCTGATTCGGCCTGTGATGCATTCTCAAACAGCAGAGTCTTCATGCCAAGCTCTCTGGCCGGATTGAGGTTCGCCTGATTGTCGTCTACAAAGAGACACTCCTCAGGCCTCGAATCGAGTTTCTCAAGTATTGTTTCATATGCTTTTTTGTTGGGTCTTGAAAGCTCCGCTTCGAATGAATATAAGACTGCATCAAAAAACTTGTGGTAATCAAACTTTGCTGAATTGTATTCTATCCATTCTTTTGTATGTATTGAAAGAAGGCCGAGCTTGAAGCCCTGTTTCTTGAGCCTTGTTAGAAGTTCTCTTGTCTCTTCTAACTCTCTGAAATTCTCATGTATTATGCCTCTGACAGCAGGTAGCTCGGCTTTCCATCCGTTCCTTTTCATTGTCCTTGAGATATATTCGTCTTCGTCTATTCTGCCGTGGAAGAATGAGTTTAGATCCTCCCCGATGAGGGCTGCTGATATCTCCGTAGAAGGTTTTCCGGTCATAGCTGCAATCCTGTTTTCTATATGTTTAAGTCCGGTTATCTTCATGTAGGATAGCCCGAATATTATTGTAGATATAGTAGCATTTCTGAGCAGGTTTAGGTTATTTTCCTTTTTTTTGTTTCTGGATAGCCCTAAAAGATCATTGAATTTTCCTCTTTCGAGAACCTTATCTTCGCGCTTTTTTAATGCCTCCACTAAAACCAATCCTAATATGCAATAGCAATATAAAATCCTTAGTGTAATATTATATAAGGATTGATTTTATGGCAACTGGAGAGGCACAACCGCAGGAAAACGAACTTGAAAAGACACTTAAGGAATATCAGATAGTACAGGAGCAGCTTAGGAGCATAGCTATGCAGCTGGAGCAGCTTCAGGGACAGAAGATAGATATGGAGAGGGCGAACGAGGAGCTCTCTAAGGCAGACGGAAAAGTGTATATAAGTGTCGGAGGGGTTATTGTTGAGACGACTAAGGAGAAGGCCCTGGCAGATATAAAGGACAGATCAGAGCTTAATGCGGTAAGGCTTCAGAATGCTAACAGAAGCTATACTGATCTGAGAAACAAGGAGAAAACCCTTAACGATAAGATAACTGGAATGTATAGGAAATCGCAGGGTCTCTGATGCATGGTTTAGTGGTTTATTCCTGAACTGAAAATTTATGCAGTATAATTCTTGCAATTATTCTTTGGCACCTGATTTCAAATTTAAAGGAAGATATTTTCAGTAAAGAAGAGGCCTGAGGTTTTCCGTATCTACAAGTATTAGTTCTGAGGACTCTATTGCGTTCCTGAGCATCTCCTCTTCCCTGCCGTATGTGTTGTAGAGTCTATCAGTGAATGATAGACGCTCTTCCGATGTGATGAATGCCAGAAATGTAGGTGCGCCTTTTAATATTTTAATCTTTCCGGTTCCTGATTTTTCAGAGTAGAAATAGATGCGCCTCTGGATGCCCTTGTTGTTTATCACCATATCACAGTCGCCTGCTTTGTCTATATCGGTAAACAGCAGGGCATTCTTGACTGCGAAATCATGTATGTTTCTGAATATGGCAAGGTATTTTATATCGTGGCCGGATTCTTCTTCCCATTTCTTAGGCATGAAGAAAGAGAGTATATTTTCTATTTTTCCCTCGGTATAAAGCCTGTAAAGAAGCTCGGAGGAGTTTGCAGATGTTACTGTTATAGGCATATCGTTGTATTTTATCCCATAATTTATGCCTGTCTTTATCTCGTCTGCAGTCAGAGGCATATGTTGCCATCCGAATCTCTGGTTGACAGATTTAAATACATCCAGCACCTCCTCTTCGGGTACTCTGATCACTGTCTTTTCTATCGGAGGGAATGCCGGGACATCTATGAAGAATTCATCCCTGTTTGGGTCTTTCACTAGGAGATTTAGGACTATTATGAAGAATCCCGCTATACCAAATTCTACATATATGGAGGGTATTCCCGCTACCAGAGGCTTTGGATAATAATAAATTAGATTGTTGCTTAGTCCTAAGATTGTCAGATTTATGGTCTCATTTCCATAAGGTATTACTGATCCGTGAGGGAGCAGGTATGCAAGAGTTCCGTTGTTTATGACTCCGGATTGTTGGTATTCGTGGTTAATGCTTATATTGTAAGGCATTTTTGTAGCTGTTACATTGTTGTTTACAATTGTGAATTTTAGGGTGCCGCTCGCCAGATCAATGGTGTTGTAGGTTATGTATAACGAAGGAATCTGGAACAACGCAGTACCATATATCCTATTGTTGCTGTCTTTCAGATATGCCGTATAATTGCCAGGATTGAGTATGAATGAATTATAGGTTACTACGTTAAGAGAGGTGTTGAAGAACCCTACCCTTAGCGAATATACATAGCCGTGACTTGCGTTGTATATGTCTATATGAAATAGCTGGGAGTTTATGGAGTTGCCTATTGGTACTGCTGTTGAATTTATAGACAGGGATAAAGGAACTGTCTGGTTCTCACCTATTCTTCCAGGCATGCTCAGTGTGCCGTTTCTTATGAATTTAAGTCTGAAAGGCATCTGCCTGTCGACAAAAGCGGTACGGTTAAAGAAGCTTGCAGTTACAAGTGAGTAGGAATTATTTATTATTGTTGTTATGTCTGGCGTATTGTTAAGCATGGTATTTGTTGTAAATAAGTTTACTGACCCTGATGGGCCTGAAAATTCAGATATGTTGCTCTGTTCTGTCATATTCATCCAGAAACGGAACCTCAGGGCGTCTGTAAGATCTAGACTCATTGCATTGGCATTCGGCCACCCTTTCTGAGGATAATTCGAGAAAGCGATAAGAGTTCCTGTTGTATAATTTTTGTATGATGCGCTGCCGTACGTTTTCCCGCTGAAAAATGAGAATGTGGAAGAGTTGAAGATGAATGAATTTGCACCCACAGACTGGGTCTTGGGAGAGGCAGTGGTGAGGTTTGCTGATGCTAGTTGCTGCATTGAGGATTCTGGATTAAAATAGGTTATTCCGTTTTCTATAGACCTGGAAAAGTTGTCGCCTATGTAGATTATTGTGTCACCATTTGATAAAAGGGTCAGTATGTTTGTTTGGCTGGAATTTTGCCCTGAATTGAAATCGGGAATCAGGGATGATGGCATGAGACCTGAAGGTATTATGAGTATGGATCCTGGAGGAAGGCTGCCTATAGAGCTTAGGTTTACCATAGTAAGGCTGCTCGAGTTTGATATGAGTCCGTATATAGACATGAATTGATAGAGATTGTAGTATATCGACGAATAGCTGTAACATTTGAAACAGGAGAATCCGGTATTAACCAGATATACTCTGCGTATTGGATTTGTAGAATAGGTGCGCAGTATCGCATAACCAATAGTTGCGTTTGGAAAATCATATTTCATGGTTGCAGATTCCACCACTTTTTTAGAATTTTCATATGAGAATATGCCGTATGAAGTAATGGAGGAATTACCATTCAAAGGTCCCAGAACGGAAAGATTCTGTGATCTCAGAGTTGCTACAAGGATAGTTGCCTGTGATGATATGTATACCACCATGAATATCAGAGCCAGTATGCCCAGTAAGGCTCCACCAGCAACTATAAGCATTGTTTTTGATACCATGAGAATTTACTCTTCTGTCTTTTTCAAGATATATTTATCGACTAGTGACTGCATAGCCCTTGAGACTATGTTGGTATTGTCGTTAATGCGCTTTGAGATTTTGTATATTCGAAGGTATTTGAATCTTTTTTTAATCTGTATATTATATTCCATATAGAAACCCATCTATCCTTTCATCTCGAGGTAGCCCATTGAGACCATCTTATCAAGTATCTCCTCTGCCCTTGGGATCGTAATCCCGTATGTCTTTGCAAACTGGTTTATCTCTATAGAGTTGTTGTGTACATCTATCCAGTCTTGGACCATTACCATTAGGGATTCGTCAGAATACTTTTTCAATTTTTGAAGCTCTTCTGACATCTTCTTGTTTTCTTCGGTAAGCTGGCTCGTCTGAACTATGAGATTTCTGTTTGATGCCGATAACTCCACATTGAGGCGCTTTACTGCCCTGTAGTCTACCAGCATAGTGTTGTATTGGTTGAATAGAGTGCTGTATGGCTGGCTTATTCCCTTTATAGTAGTATCCAGTGTGGATGTTATGTACTGCATAAGCTTGCCCTGATCTATAGTGTAATACTCGGATACCAGTGATATTAGCGATGAGAAGTCC
>JAJZKQ010000038.1 GCA_021804095.1 Microcaldota archaeon
TGAAATATGGTTCCTATAAAGAAGAGGTTGGAGGAGGCAGGAAAGAGATATCTTTTAAGATGCTAAATAATCAGTTTGAGGAAGCAATAGATTTTTTAAGGGTTCTGGGCTTTCACAAAGCATATGTACAGCTACAGAAAAAATACATTTATAGATATGATAATATTCAATTTGAATTGGGATATATAAAACATTTTGGAAATTATTTTGAAGCAGAGATAATTGTAAAAAATAAGAAAGATCTTGAGTCTGCAAATAGTAAGATATTAGGATTGTGCAAGAAGTTAAACGTAAAATACATAGATGACCGCAAGGCTTATCAGAGAGCAATTAAGGCGCTGAATAAGAAACAGGAATTATTTGATTTTGATAAGCAGACTGCAAGACAACTCATAAGAAAGTATCATCTTTTATCATAGCGCTTTTTTATTCATTAAAGATAATCGTGTTTCTTAGTTTCTAGATGTAAAGATGGGACAAGATTTAAACTAAGCTCTTTGGAAGGCATAAGAATATTGATTTTGATAGAAACGTTGTTAATTTTTCAGGTCTAGCTATCTTTACGGTTCAGTACGGGATATGGCTTTTGGTGATTATATGTGGTCGGGGGCTTTTGTCTGTGTATTTGATAAAGAATATTCACGTATTCTAATGCTTAAGCGCAAACACAATAAGGAATGGGAAGATAAGGGAGGATGGGGAAATGTAGGAGGTTCAGTTGAACCTGGAGAAACACCTGTTGAAGCATGCATAAGAGAAGCTAAAGAAGAAATAGGCATAGATATGAAACCAGAGGACTTAAGTTTGGTCCATGTTAGGAAAGTTCCGGAAACTGAACCTTACGAGTATATAATGCATTTCTATGCGACTTCTATTGATAACAAAAGCGCAATAATTCTTAATGATGAATCATACGAATACAGGTGGTTTGGTTTAGATGAGCTTCCGGACAATATGCTTGATGGTAAAAAAGACATACTTGAATGGAGAGGTATGGCCATAAAGCATAAAGTGTGAGTTATTATCAATGATAAATGATACTTAACGTTTTAAGCATCTGTTCTAATACAATCTGGTTATTATGCTAAGAGTATATCTGATTAGGCACGGTGAGACTAGCTTTAATGAAGCAGGAATAGATACAGGTCAGCCGCCTGATACTCCTATAAACGATTATGGGATAATGCAGAGTAAAAGGCTTGCGAATAAGCTTAAAGGGATAGGATTCGATAAGGTTTTCTCAAGTACCTGTGATAGAGCAATACAGACATCTCAGATAGTATTTGGGGATCAAATAGACTTGGTTAAAGATAACCGGTTACGGGAGCATGAAGTTGGCGAGATAAGCCAGTCATCAGAAGCATGGATTAATGAGTATAAGAGAATTTTGAGTACAGGAGTGTCTAAATATGAGATACGGCCCTTTGGAAGCGAGAATATATGGGATTTGATATCCCGAGTTAGCTCGTTTATAAATGAATTAATAAATGAAACTGGCACTGTTGCCATAGTGGCACATGCCGGAGTTAATAACGTGTTTATCAATTTGGCTTTGAAGAGAGAAAAGGATAAGTTTGTCAAGATAGAGCAAGACAATGCTTGTGTGAATATATTAGAATATGCAGAAGGCAACTGGTCAGTCGTTACTATAAATGATTCCTCACATATTTCAGATATGAAACCTAAACTGGCTGCTTATGATAATCAGGATGAGATAAAAAGTGCAGTTAAGGAGGAAATTTTATTGAGATTCAGCAGATTTTTTGATAAAATAATCATTTTTGGAGACGTGGTCACTGGAAATTTTGGAGTATATGACAGGCGTTATAAAAATAATGTTGGTTCAGCTATAAACATTGCCGCTCGCTTTAGTAGAGGCATCAGTCCACCTGAAGATTGGAGCTTATTAGAATATAATGAATCAGTAACCAGATATAGGATAGGGCATGTTTTGATAAATAACATAAAGCATAGGATAAATTTTGTAGAATTATCATCCGCACTGTTAGAAGACAACAAGCCATTTGAGGAGATAAAATAGATAAAATCGGGATAATTCCATTAAATTCTTTGATATCGATGATGTCTTACTGGAAAGATATGGAAATTTAGGTATGAGGGATTGCATTAACAAGGAGATCAGGTATTGAATATGGATGGATTCGGGAGGTTTGCATGAGCTACTATGTAATAATAAGAGGGCCTGCAGGTGTGGGAAAGAGCACAGTGAGCAAAATCCTGGCCAAAAAGATTAATGCAGATGTGGTTAATTTTGACAGTATAATGGATAAACTAGGATTGGATTATGTGTCTGGGGATAAATGGATACCTTTGCATAAATTTTTGAAAGCGGATGAGATAATGTTGCCTAAGTTTGAGGAAAAACTCATAAGAGGCAATAACTTGATTTTGGATGGCAATTTTTACCATAAGGAACAGATAGAGGATATTACATCAAGATTGAATTTCAAGCACATGGTATTTACATTGAAAGCGGATCTCAGATCATGCATAGAACGGGATAGGTCGAGAGAGGGCATGTTAGGAGAGCAGGCGACAGAGGATGTATTCAGACTTGTGTATGCGTTTGATTATGGAATAGATATAGATACGGAGAATAAGGATGTTATTCAGATTGTTGAGGAGATTATGCGTAATATCAGTGCATTATCTCAATAATAAATTGATTACCCTGTTTCCTCTACCAGATCATCCACTTTGTTGATGATCTTTTCCAGTACTCTTAGATGGTAGGCATAAGTCTTTGGAGGAAATGTGTTGAATATGTGTTTAGGCGCCTTGTAAAAGTCACCATCCCAATATATGGTTTTTGGAGAGTTTTTCACATAAGTAGGAAGTTGGAATTTCTTTAGCTCCTTTTTATTAAGTATAATAATTATTTTGTCAGCGCGTTTGGCCAGATCCAATGTCAACTGCTGTCTTTTTGCCTTTGATATAGCATTGTACCCCATGCTCAATAGAAGCTCAGTTACAACAAGTCCGGCAGGGCGGCCTATAGAATTCTCCTCTTCAACCTTTAATCCAGCACTTACTGCTTTGTGTTTCTTGTTTTTCTTAGGGTGATAATTGAATAGTATCTCAGCCATCTGGCTTCTCTCTGCATTGCTCTTGCATATGAATAAGACATTCATATGGAGATATAGATACCAAAAATTAAAAACCAGATACCATATGCAAAATATTTTATTGATAGGGCTTTTGATAATCGGAATGAGGGAATTCTAGAATAATCTGGGGCAGAGTTTCTTGCACTCTTCCTCCAGTTCTTTTAATTGATATGCATTTATCCCTGCAGTCTCCAGTGTCTCTGCTCCGTTGCACACGATTCTCTTGTCAGGATCGAACGTTCCGAAGACCACTCTTGCGATTTTGTTTTCTATTATCAGATCACAGCAGGATCTCTTACCTGATCTTCGCGTATCACATGGTTCCATAGTGCTGTAAATTGTCGCTCCTGACAATGATCCCGTGTATCTTTTAATCGCATGCTCTTCAGCATGCGTGTTCTCCTTGCTCTCACCGCTGAAGGCTTTTGATATTATCCTGCCTTCGATAACAATGACAGCTCCTACGGAATAGCCGTCTTCCGATGTGCTCTTTAAGGCTTGGAGGATCGCTTCCTTTAGAAATTTGTGATCATCCATGATCTTATTTGGCAATAAGGTTAATAATCAGTTAACGCTTAGGGATATTTATGGCCAGCAAAAGGCTTTCTGAGAAGAAGGTTTACAGAAAAGAGGAGTATGTAAAGGTCGTTGACCTGGTAAATGGCAGACGGATAGAGAAGCAGTTCAGGAGGGTTGATGGGCCTTACACTGTAACAGTGCTGCCGCTGCTCGATGATGATACTATCCTGCTGGTAAGGCAGTACAGGCCTGCTATGCGCAACACCGGTTTCAGCAGGAGCGGATTCATATATGAACTGCCAGGAGGGCATGTTGAGAAGGGGGAGAGCCCTGCCAAGGCAGCCCGCAGGGAGACTGAAGAGGAGATAGGATATACTGCAAAGAGCATGAAGTTTCTTTATACAAGAGTGATTACACCGTGGTCTTCTGACGGAGGTGACAGCATGTTCGTTGCAAAGGGCCTTGTCAAAAGCAGGAAGAGGCTTGATGAGGATGAGCTGATGGAGACCGTTCCGTTCAAGGCAGATGAAATAGAGAGAATGCTTAAGGATGTGAAGATATTTGACCTTTCTACAAGGGATGGGCTGCTCTACTGGCTGTGGTTCCTGAGTGTATAAGCGGACTTGGAGCGTTGGTAGTCTGATGTCTTAAAAATACCCAATAATAGTGTTAATAGTAT
>JAJZKQ010000017.1 GCA_021804095.1 Microcaldota archaeon
CCTATCTTTATTCATATCCCTGCACACATATTATTTTCTATTGATATGATTGTAAATTGTCCATAATGTTTTATAAATTTATTCTATAACTTTCCTAAAAACGCATGTAAAATAAGACCTTGTGGCTTGATCTGAAGTTTACGGTTTTATTAATCTTTATGCAGTTTTATTTATGGTATCAAAATGAAAAGAAAATATAGGGTGGAGATTGTCTGGATAAGGGATTACTACGAATACATAGAAACCAACTTAAAAAAAGAAGAGTTGCTAAAACTATGCCAAGAATATGTCAAAAAACCCGGAAATGTGCCACCGAGTGCAGAAGATTTTGTTGATTTTTTGAAAAAGAAGGGATATACTGCGAAGCTGGAAGAACCCGATTATACTCTAACTTTCGACGAGATTGAGCCTGATAGATGGTCTCGTTAGTCGGATTATGCTCTATCCCAAGATTGGACATTTGCTCAATAAGCGCATAACTTAAATCAAGCGAACCAAGCATCTGTTCATCTTTACGAAAAGCCTGCGATAAACTAATAAAATATTACTTCTTATCTTCTTATGGGTAAGAGAATGCAGGAAAAACCAACAATAAATCTTGGGCTTGAGGGAATATACTTCGGAGAGAGCAGAATAGCAATGATTGACGGGATCAACGGAAGGCTCTACTACTGTGGATATTCTATAGAATCGCTTGCTGATAACTCCACATATGAAGAAACATGCTATCTTATACTGCATGGAAGATTGCCAAAAGGAGAAGAGCTGGAAAAATTCTCTGCAATGATGAAAGAATCAAGGGATATTCCTCAAAACATATTAGACCTAATAAAAGATATGGCTAAGACTGCAATGCCAATGGACATTCTTAGAACTGCAATGTCCGCACTGCCGGCATACCAGAAAAAACAATCCGGAAATCCAGACGAAGAGAATTTCGCAGAGAGCATAAACATCATATCAAAATCAACAAGCATAATAGCAGCAATAGAGCGCATCAGGAAAGGGCTCGACTACATAAAGCCGGACCACTCCCTTGGGCATGCTGCAAACTTCCTATACATGCTAAAAGGCACAGCGCCGGATTCAAAACATGCCAGAATACTTGACATAATGATGATTCTTCACGCCGAGCACGGATCTAACGCATCTACCTTCACCGCCATAGCCGCAGCGTCTACCTTAAGCGACCTCTATTCTGCAATAGTAGCCGGCATATGTGCGTTAAAGGGGCCGCTGCACGGAGGTGCAGATGAGGCTTCGCTGAGTATGCTTTATGCCATAGGCGAGCCTGAAAATACCTCAACATATATAGATGATGCATTATCCGGCAAGAAAAGAATAATGGGATTCGGGCATAGAATCTACAAAAACTACGATCCTAGAGCCAGAATAATAAAAAAATACCTAGAGGAGCTCGAAGGCGATGCCGATGAGAAGATAAGAAAGCTAGCAAAGATAGAGATGGAAGCAGAGAAAATAATGATAGAGAGGCTCGGCAAGCAGAAGGGAATCTGGCCTAATGTCGATTTCTTCTCCGGCCCTGTCTATCTCTCATTGGGAATACCAAAGGAGATATTCACTCCCCTATTTGCGGCAAGCAGAAGCGTTGGATGGTGTGCGCATGTGATAGAGTACTGGAAGAACAACAGGCTGATACGCCCTCTAGATTATTACAGCGGAGAAATAGACCTAGAATACAAGCCCATCTCGGAAAGATAAGATACGCATTCCATGCCATCAGCACATGCGGATCAGTTATCTATCTTCCCCAGCTCAGCTTCATATCTGCTTTTATTGAATTCTTCTCCAAGGTAATCGCTAATGTACTGCATGTCCTTAAGCGAGTTGGCCAGGCATGATGATGCTCCAGGCGAAGGCGTAATGTTGAATATCACTCCATCATGCTTTATCTTTCCCGCACCAAGCACCAGAGACTGCTTGTTCTCATCAATCATCTGCGGCCTTATGCCTCCTATGTCTCCATGAAGCTTGAGGTTTCCATACTTAAGCGAAGGAACTATTCTCGCCGCCTCTTTCTTAAGGAAGCTGTATTTTCCTATAACCGGAATACCATAGCCTATGTTGTTTGCAATTATCTTCTTTATGTCTTTGTTGAAAAGTATTTTCTCCAGGCTTACCATTGTAGGCATATCAAAGTCAAAGGTCTTAATGTAATCTATCACCGTATTCAGGTGTTTTTTTTCAAGCATTGGAGGTATATTGACTGTAGGCCCAAATCTAGTAATATTCTCATCTGCTATGTCCGGATCTCCATGGACTGCGGCAAACGGTATTCCTCCCTTCTGCACCCTGTAAACCTTTCCGTTCAGCACCCTCTTGGAAGTATAAAAGCCACCTCCCACCGAGAGTATAGAGAGATTCTTATCAATGCCTATTGATTTTGCAAAATACAGGCTATAGCTTCCGGTTGCAAACACTACAAATCTTGAAAAATACTCGTTCTTTGAAGTGTATACTCTGTATCTGCTTCCTTTCTTTTCCATTCCCATTACTCTTGCATTAAAGAGGATTCTTGCTCTCCCGCCTCCTTCCGACTCGGCCTGCGAGGCAAACATATGTGTCATCTTGCCGAAATCAATCATATATCCTGTCTTTGAAAGAAGGGCTCCAATCTCCTCATCCTTACTTCTATTCTTCACAACATAAGGTTCAAGCCTGGCTATATCCTTCCTCTCCAGCTTCATGCTGGAGGGAAATAGCCTCTTGAGCCTTGTTTTGTATAATTCATCGAGAAATTCTATCTCTTCGCCGCCAATCCCGAGCACCATCTTCTGGCATTTTTTTATGGTCTCATTCCTGCTCCTCGGATCCTGCAACTTGAAATACCTGAGAACGCGCTCGGCCTCATTCTTTATCCTCGCCGCTTCCTCAAACGAGTAATTGGTTTCTATGTCTCCAAAATGCAGAGTCTGTGCGTTATTCCTGCTATTGGAATTAAGGGTTGCAAGATCGTCATACTTCTCAAGGAGAAGAATCTTTTTTATTTTTGTATATCTTGTAAGCGTATATAAAAGGGAAGCCCCTGTTATCCCTCCGCCAACTATTATTACGTCGTATATCTCCTTTCTCATCTTCTCTCCTCTATCTCCTTTTTTATATGTCTTCCCACGTCGGAGCATCTCTTCTTTCCGCCTATGTCATAAGTCTTGTACCCTTTTCTTATTGACCTCTCCACCGCATCTTCGATAGCCTTTCCCGCTTCAGGATAGCCCATCCAATCATACATCATCTTAGCCGCCATAATCATGCCTACAGGATTAACCTTGTCCTGCCCTTTATATTTCGGCGCCGAGCCGTGAATCGGTTCAAACATTGCATATTTATCTCCTATATTCGCAGAAGGTCCAGTCCCTATTCCCCCTACAACCATTGCCGCTTCATCAGAGAGTATGTCCCCAAAAAGATTTTCTGTTACTATAACATCATAATTCTGTGGATTCTTTATCAACCACTGCGCCATTGCATCCACATGTGCCTCATCAACCACAAATCCCCTGTATCTCTTCCCGACTTTCTCTATAGAGTCTTTCAAGAGCGCATTCGATATCTTCAGTATATTGCCTTTATGCACTATTGTAACGTGCTTTTTCCTCTTTCCGGCAAGCTCGAAGGCAAACCTTCCTATTCTCTCGCTTGCCTTTCTTGTTATGACCATCATGCTGGCTGCCGCGCCATCCCCTATTTTGAAATCTATTCCAGAATATAAGCCCTCCGTGTTCTCCCTGACTATCACCAGATCTATGTCATCCCTCAATCCCTTCACTCCCGGCATTGACTTTGCAGGCCTCACATTTGCATAGAGGTCAAACATCTTCCTTATCTTGACAGCCGCGCTCATTTCAGAACCTACTCCTTCAGGAGTGGTCATAGGTCCCTTTATGACGCAATCGCTCTTTCTCAGCAGTTCGATTGTCTCTTCAGGAAGATTGCTCCCAGACTCTTTTATGCAATCAAAGCCCGCCCTGCCTTTAACTATATCCATAGATATTCCGAACCTGTTGTTCACTGCCTCGATTATTGGAATCACTACCTCAATTATCTCCGGGCCTATTCCGTCTCCTGGCAGTACTGCAACTCTCCATTTTCTATTCTTTCTTACTACCATGTTCATCCTTTGTATGCAATTTTCTTACCCTCCCATATCTTCGGATTGCCCCAGAGCCCAAGCCTCCAGACATTAAATTCTGTAACCTGCGTATGGTCTATGAAAAGATTGACATCTTTAGAGACATTAAGCAGATACCATTTGAAGACTTCAGGATCAGCAGCCTCAAACATCCATCTTCCAAATCCAAATTTCTTTATCAATTCCAATATTACGTCTTTCCTCCATTTCTCAGGAGGCATATCTTCAGTAAGCCCCTCCGATTCTATCATTATCACTTCGGCTCCCGATTTTATCTGCTGCTTTGCCTCTTCGAAGAACTGATTCAGTGGCCTGAGCTTTGGCTTATATCCTGCTATGTGGGTTCCGGCCCCAGCCCCTATCATCAAAGATATCTCGGGCTTGGGCTTCATTCCCATATCATGCACCTTTTCAACCATGGCAAGCTTATCCTCCAGCTTTATATCTGCAAAGCCGCTTGATATCTCTATGACATCGAACCCCAGTTCCCGGCATTCCTTGAAATATCTGTCTACTGCCTTTTCTCCCTGTATCAATACTCTTTCAACAAAGCCTCCGGTCGAGACATAGACATTGTTCTTATGGCACATATCTATTATCTTCCTGACGTGCTCCTTTTTCATCAATCTCATTGTACCGCACGCAAACTTCATTCCGTCAAAATACTCTCCCCACTCTTCAAGGATATCCTTTATGTATGTCAATGTAGGCGTTGCCGCATAATACGGAACCCTGACTTCTGTAATTCCCTTCTTTCTGGGTTTACTGCTCAACTCTCCTACCTCAACAAAATCCAAAGCTTTTCTATTTGCGTCATCTGCCATAAAATTACCTAATAGAATCTTTTAAAAAGAATGCCTATATCCCCAAGCTCCTCAAGATTCCAAACTGTCGATATGACATTATCTATCTTGGGCTTGCTGAGGGCCTTCCCTGCAATCATCTTAAACTTATCTTCAACTTCCCTATCGCTCATAGGGTTCCTCCAATGTCCTCTCGGATACAATACCTCACTATAAAGTGTCTTCCGATTCTTCATCTTTATCTTGAGGCTGGCGGCATTCACGGTGCCTCCTTTATTGAAAAGAGATGTGTACTTCTTCACTTCCCTTACCCTTATCTTTTTCATGAATTCAATTATCTTCTTGTCTCTGAATCTCTCTCTATTGAAGGTCTCTATTCCTATGCTTCCGTCAATAAGCGCAGCGGCGACTATGTATGGTATGCTATGATCTGCTGTCTCCTTTGTCTCAGGGTTCCACTTCTCAGCTCCGCTTCCTATTACCCTTACTGTGGCTTCTCCTGCTCCTATCTCAACTTCATCTATCTCATCTATTGATCTTATCTTGCGGCGAAGTTCCAAGGCTGCAAATATGGCCGCCTGTGCCCTTGTTTCAGCAGGATAGTATTTCATCAGATTCTTTCCTATCCTAAAGATACCCCTATTTCCTCCAAACCTCTTAGTATTTAACCTAAATTCTCCACTTACCTGCCTGAAGAAGCCCATCTCTCCCTCAAATACGGGATCCGGGCCTGTTATCCCTTCTCTGGCAAGCCTGGCTGAGAATATGGCATTCCTGCCAACCTCAGAAAAAGCGAAAGCTTTCCATTCGGAAAGAGTTCCTGCTCTTACCTGCCTCATTACAAGATGTGAATTCAGGGCTATATTTATTGCCTCCTCTGTCTTGTCATTGCCAAGCCTCATTAGACGCGATGCCGATGCGCTCACCGATACAAGCCCGTATATGACATGGTCCCACCCCTTCTTCCATAGATTCGCAGAATCTGCAAGCCTCGCCTGTATCTCATAAGCAAGAATGCATGCGAGTATCGCATCCCTTCCGCTTTTTTTCTCAGACTCTGCAACGGCAAGCATAGGCATTATATTGTCGCTAGGATGAGAAAACTCCTTAGAATCATACGTATCGTTAAAATCGAAATACCTTGTCATTGCTCCGTTTATGAATGCTGCAATCTCAGGCTCTTTCTTATCAGAAGTACCAAGAATAGTAGATCTTCCGCTGCCGGTCCCAGCGACAGCATTTTTTGCCTTTAATATTGTAGGTACATTTTTTGCTCCTATTCCGCAACCAAGCGTATCGAGCATAAGCCTCTTCATCCTTTTTACGTCGTTATCAGGAATGTCGTCGTATTCTACTGAGTTCACATATTCTGAAATCTCTCTCGATATCTTCATTATTCTCAATAATCACTAAATCCTTTCTAATTAAAAGACTTTGCATACAGTTAAGTTTTTAATCTGTTCTAGCCTGTTTTTTTTGCGAATGCCCTTGTAAAATATGCATATTTATCATTGTATGCCAGCATCTGCATATAATAGACGCTGCCTGTCTCTTTCAGGTTCAGGGATGCGTTCAGGAAGTATCCGGAAACCGAAGCGTTATATTCTGAAATTCCATACCCTATTCCCTGCCTGTTATCCACATTAAAAAAACTAGGCCCGCTACCACTAAAGCCAAACATCAGATAAGAGATGCTTCCGCATCCGCCCACGCAATCTCCCTTAAGGACAATGGAATATCTCTCAACCGAGCCTGCAATGCTCGAATTCAACGAAACGGATTCTGTATGCATATCAAAATATCTAAGATATCCGGCATGGCTGTACAAGATGGCAGCTGCTCCTGAGAGCACCAACACAGCCATCGCGCCAATCAATGCTTTTCTTAACTTGGACGGAAGAAGAAACCTCTTTCCTTCAAAACTATGCTCCTTAACTGAAAAAGCGGCAAGAGAAAAGGCTATGAAAAACACAGGATAGTAAAGCAGGTTATGCGACAAAAACAGAAGCGGCAGAAGGCTCAGAATGGGTATCATTTTCTTCTCGCCCACATATAAAAATGCAGCGACAGCGCAGAGCGCTGCCATTATGAATAATATCCCTGTAATGGAAACTGCCGTGCCGTAGACTACCGAGATCAAATAACCGAAGACCCCTCCGGAATCGGGCATTATGTTACCTATCGGGCTGAACACCCCGTGGACAAATGCAAGGGGCCCTATTGCTATTAGATACGAATTAAGTGCAAGAAATACCAAGACGCTTCCGCCAAAGCTGCGAACCCCTTCGTGCAATCCTTCTCTTGATGTTTTGTATGCTATAAGCAGTATTACCGGAATCCATAGAAGCTCCTGGAGTGAAGCACAGACTCCTAGAATCAGCCAGGCATATTTCGACTCGATTTTTGCGTATGCCAATATCAAGGCAGCAAGCATTAACAATTCAAACGGTGTAGAGATGCTTCCCAGAAGCATTGCCAAAATGATGGGAAGTGCAAGAAGCGGTTTCTTATATGAATTATCAGAAGAATACCTTGAGATGACAAGAAGCAGAATGAGCAGAAAGGCACCTACTTCCAATTTGGTAGCCAGTATAAAACTTCCATGGAGAGCGCTGGAAAGAAGGTAAAATGGAAGATTCGCAAAGAGAAATCCTGCAGGATAATTCAAAATGCCGATTACCTTGTTTGACATCAGATAGGTAACGCTGTTCACCCTGCCTGAAGTATAATTGGAAATGAGGCTTCCTGCCACACTCTCAGTATATGGATTCAGCCCACTAATAAAAATTCTCGAATCTGCGAATCCTATGAATGCTTCATCGGAGATAACCACAGACCTTGAAGCTAGAATCGTGTAATAGGGCATCAAAAAAAGAAGCAGAGAAGCAGTTATAAAAAAATATCCCATCTTCTGCTTCTTTTTAAGGAAGAATATGCCAAGTGATACGAGGGCAAAAAAGAATACGAATACAACTGAGTACTCCACCAGCGGGCCAGCCTGGTAAATTGCAGAAATCAAGATGTAAATGTCTATGCCTTTCCCTGAAACGGAGAAAAGCAAAAAGACTGCAAGGAGTGCCAGAAGCAGAGAAGACAACATTCCTATCTTAGATATGGCTCCAAATCTTCCTTTCATTGCTATAAAGAAAGATGAATATACAAAGAAAGCCGAAGTCACCAATACTGAAAGAAATTCTACTATCGGTATCAATCCGCTCCAGTAATTTACATAAGCTGCGAAAGCCAGAAATATCAACGAGATGGCAAAGAAGCCTGCTCCGTAGGGATCATCTCGTATTCTTCTGCCAAGATTAAACGGTCTAATTCTCTTAGATTCCGGCATCTCTATCTACTAACTGAAAAGAGACGCCAAAGTATAAATCACATGCCTGAATCCCAATTTTGACCTTCCCCTTTTTCTCATATGGAATGCCGAGTATCTTACTTCTGAAATCTTAATGCCGGAAGGAGAAAGCCTCAATATATCAAGAAGTATTTTGTATCCTCTGCCTACGAACTTTTCTCTGTTTTCAAGGACAATCATCTTAAAAACACCGCTTCTCACCGCAAAGAATCCTGACATCATATCGCCGCAGGTTCTTCTTCCACGAATCCTGAAATAGCAACGGGCTGCAGATTCCATACATCTCGAAATAACCATCCTTCCAAAGCTCCAATTCTTTACAGAACGTCTTACGCCTATCACAATATCGGAGTCTTCCAACCCACTAAAAAGATCATTTACCTTACTTACAGGATGTTGAAGATCCGCATCCATCACAACTATCTTATCCCCCTTTGCAATCAAAACGGCATCAATAACACTTGCTGTAAGGCCATGCTCCCTCTCATCCTTTCTATCGAGAAAGATTACTCTCTTCTCAGTTTTGGATATCTTACCTACTATCTTTCCTGTTCCATCAACCGAGCCATCGTCTGCCACTATCACATAGGAGCCAGGGAACCTCTCCAGTAGTTCCGAGATAATATGCTTTATATTTCCAGCCTCATTCAATGTCGGCAGAATTATTGTAGAGCTATAATGGCCTTTTTTATGCTGCATGTCATACATTCTACAACAGATATCTATAAGTTGTTTCCTGGCTCTCCCATGCGAATCCTGGCAAACCAATCCATTTCGTCTGCTTTCACTCCGATCTCAATGCCTTTATCGGATCTATTCCAGCAGCCTTCCATGCCGGGTAGAGACTGGAGAGTACTGCCACTACTATTGCAAGTACAACTGCCTCTATTGCCAGAGCAGGGCTTACTATCGGGGTTATTGAAAGACCAGACGATCCTCCTGCTGCTCCGCCAGGACCTCCGGCTGCAAATCCCGCTCCACCACCTCCTCTTCCCGCAAATCCGGATCTTTCCGGCTTGAGGCTGCTGCTTGTCGCACTGCTTCCTGCCGTCGATGAATGGGAAGATAAGAGTGCAGGCAATGCATATCCTCCTGCAGCACCAATGGCGACTCCGGCTATGCCTCCTATTAAGCCTATTATCAATGCCTCAGAGAGGAATAATGCAAGAACCTCCCTTCGCTTAAATCCAAGTGCCTTCAATATGCCTATCTCCCTGGTCCTTTCCGTGACAGAGACCATCATTATGCTAAGTATGCTTATGCCTGCCACTACAAGCGAGATTCCTGCAACAGAGCCAAGCAGCAGCGTTATCGAGCCTATGACTGAAGAAATTGTAGCCGCTATCGCCTCTACCGAGAGTATGTTGGCACTATTTCCATATATTGTAGTAAGCAGGGAATCCAAAGACGAGGAATCGCTTGCGTTCTTTGCCTTTACTATTATTATATTGTAAGAATATGTATCGAGAAGGCTCTCAGCTTCAGGCAGCGAGAGAAATATCGACGTGTCAGGCTGAACATATATTGAAGATCCATATGAATTCAGTATGCCTGTAGGAAGCAATGTTATTGTCCTAGTGCCCGATCTCCCCGTTTGCGTCAGGTATATGGGTTCTCCCAGTGTAACCGAAGAAGTACTCTGGGTTGTCGTGGGGAATGCGATTCCATGGCCCACAAGAGCCTGTGGAAGTGCAGAGTTGTTGAACGGAACTCCCTCATACATGTTAAGCGATCCTATTGCATTTATCATGCTGTAATTATTCACTCCTATTATGGTAGCGGTAACCGACTGGCCGTCAAGCGAAAGCGTAGCACTGGATTCTACCATCGGTATCACTGTGCTTACATTGGGAAGAGACTCAAGGACCGCGACGTCAGCAGCTGTGAATATGTGTCCTTTTGAAGGTATCATATATATCGAGGAAGGGCCTATGCTCTCAAGCGATTTGGTTATGCTTGCGGAACTGCCGGCAACCAACGATATCAATGCGACTATGGCAGCTACGCCTATGGCTACCGTTATCACAGTAAGAAGGGTCCTGACCTTTCTTTCGGATATGCCTTTAACTCCCAACCATAGAGTATCCTTGAGCCTCATATAGTCAACTACTTCCTGCTCTTCTCCCTTCCTATGGATTTCCTTTTCTTATATACATAATAAGATCCGGCGGCAACTGCTACTATCACGACTATAGCTACAATATAACCTTCGTCTCCGGAAGAAGCCCTCTTACGATAGGCTGCAGCGCTAGTCGAAAAATTGCCTGCCTTGTATGCTCCGGATCCTACACTGCTAGAACTCTGGCCCGATGATCCTACCTTTACGCTATAATAAAATGTCTCGTTCTCTTTCTGGTTGAGATTGTTGAGATACGATACCAAGACCGGTATTGTATACTCTCCGGATTTAGCATTCTGCAATACCGTAAAGCTTACAGTCAACGCAGTAGGCGTGTCTACCGGTATGTTGCCTAAAAAGGTATTGTTTTCTCCCAATACTGCTATACCAGAAGGCGGCTCCGGAGTTACAGATGTTGCCACTGCCTCCTGCGAGCCTGTGTTTTGTACTGTAGATGTTATTGAGAATATCTCCCCAGGCGCAGGCACAGCAGGCGATACTACTGTACTTACGATACTCATGTTAACATTTCCAGGATTCAGGAAGCTTATGCTTCTGGACGCAGTTACCTGCTGGTTGTCAAGGACATATGTCAGGCTTATATCAAGCGTAGATACTGCGCTTGAAGAAGATTGCATAAATAATGTTATCGGCAGGTTTATCTTCTCCCCTCCATTAATCACCGGTACTGTATTCAGGTTGTCAGAGCCTATAATGCTAAGCGGCGATTCTGGAGTCAGAACCACTGAAAGATTAGTGATAGGATCGCTTCCCGAATTGTAGACTGTGAGGTTCATCTTGCTTATCCTTCCCGCTATGAGCGTCTGGTTCGGCACAGAGACTACCGCAGTGGCAGAAGAAGGCGGAGCTGTGAAGAGCCCTACCTGGCTTGCCAGTGTGGTATTACGCCCATAAGGGCTTATATAATGGCTATCCAGATTCAATATTACCGAAGCTCCAGCCTGCGAATTGCCAGCCTGGCTCGGCGCTATGTATATTTTGAATGTCATGTTCTTCGATTCTCCAGGACCCAGGTTAGTTATCTCATTCGGCTGGCTTATGAAACTTACTCCCTGCTGTGATGATACTGTAGTGGCTATGTCCGATGCTACTCCGCTTCCTGCATTTGATACTGTTATGTTGACGTCGGTTATCTTTCCTGTGGTTACCTGTGGCTTAATGGCTGAAAACGTCAGATTTGCGGCTCCATCCATGGGTATCTCCAGGTTTATCTGCTGTTTGTTGTTTATTGTTCCGTTTGCGGATTCCCATTCCAATATAAGCGGATAGGATACTGAAACATTAGGCCCCATAGTCACATTGCTTGCTATGTTTAAGTAAAAAACCATATTTAAAATTGAGGGAGGCTGTGTCGACTGGAGATAATATGTTGAAACTGCTCCTCCATTGTAATTAGTCACTCCGCCGTAAAGCTGCAAAGTTCCTACGAGATTCTCAAATTGGCAATCAGTGCCATATGTCTCCAATGTCACAGTCAGGGGAACATCCTTGTCCCCAGGATAAGCTGAGATATAATGGGTGCTGTTTCCCCATGTAACTCCTATCACCTGTATATTCGGGCTGCTAATAGTCTGGCAAGAAGCGGCATTAACCACTCCGAATCCCATGAATAGAATCAAGCCGGCGAGAATCCACATCCTCATTTTTGTTTCCATAACATATCCTTTTTTTATTTTTTTTATTTTTATGTTTTTAGTGTTTCTGTCTGTTTTTCACATGCTTTTCTATCACTCCATCCTTCATGTATATGCTTCTCTCCGAAAGCTCTGAAATATCAGGATCATGCGTTGCAATTATCATTGTAGTATTATTCTCCTTTGCCATGCGCATCAGAAGATTCATTACGGCATCAGAGGTTTTAGAGTCGAGATTGCCTGTCGGTTCGTCACCTATTATTATAGGCGGCTTATTAACCAACGCCCTGGCAATGGCAACCCTCTGCTGCTGTCCTCCGCTCATCTCATTCGGTTTCTTCCCAAGTTCATTGCCTATTCCTATCTCCTTCAGTATATCCTTTGCCTTCTCTATGTTTTCAGGTGTATCCTTTCCTTCCACCATCAACGGAAGAATGACATTCTCCAGAGTCGAAAGGTAAGGCACAAGGTTATATGCCTGAAATATAAAACCAACCTTCCTGTTTCTAAGGACCGACAACTGATTATCATCAAGCCCCGATGTGTCTACTCCATCTATGTATATCTTGCCTTTAGTCGGCCTGTCTAAAGTTCCAAGAAGGTTCATGAGTGTAGTCTTCCCGCTTCCCGAAGGCCCGAGTATTGTGACAAACTCTCCTCTTCTTATAGCGACTGAGACATTTTTTAGTGCAACATACTCTATTTTCTTAGTGGAATATATCTTCTCTATTTCCTCAGCCCTTATTACATCGGCGCTTTCTTTTGCTACCATAACTACCCATTCTCCATTATAAAATTCTCCAATTCATGCAAATTATCCGGCAATAACATTACTTACAGCATATCCGCAGTCGCTGCCTACTGCGACTACTTCATACATGTTACCAGGAGTAAAATTGACCATCATCAATCCCGCTTTTCCCATTGTAACAGTCCCATTGAATTCAAATGTAGCGCTCTGCCCGGGATTTATAACGTATCCGAATTCGCTTCTTCGAAATACCGGGAAGAAAGGCTCAGTGAGTGTCTCATTTTTTCCTATCAGGAAATCAACAACACCGAGCCTTTCCTTCATATGGCTTACATTGTAAGCCTGATTTATGAGGCCTGCCTCATTAGCATACTCTCCCGAGTCCGAGTTTATGATTCTAGGCATGTTGAAAAATCCTCCTACCGTTACCCAATCAATTCCATTATCATTTCCATATCCTTTTCTTCCAAGATAAACAAACCAGGAAGAATTTATATCCCCGGAAGTCCAGTTATAAGAATTGATAAAACTATCCCTTTGTCCTAACTTTGCAATCATAATTCTTCCTGACATGCTATGCAGGACTTTGGGATTGAGGTATACTGACTCCTGCCCGAAGATCTCCATGTGGCTTAAATTTATGCTAGTGTTAGATACGTCCTTCACCGTTACCACTATCCTTGTAATGTTTCCTTCAGACTCTATATTTGCGGCTGTTATGTTCAATCCGTTCCCTGCGGCGGATAAGTTGTATCCTGCATTATTTCCAAAGGCAAACATTTCGCCGCCTACATATTGGTGTGGTATAAGCTGCCTGTCATTTATTACTTCTGCAGAGAGTGAAGGTATCATTTCAAATGAAACTGAATTGTTGCTGTAGAGTGCAAGCACTGCGGGAGAGAAATCAACGAGTATGTCCTCAGTGCTGTTTATCTTTCTAAGACCTGTTATATCTCCTGTTATCTGGTTGCTTACTATGTAGAGTCCGTATGTCTTATTGTCTATGTTTATGTAACCGTTCTGTATTGTGAATGATACTTTGTCTATATTTGTCCCTTCAGGTATCTTAGCAAGCCCTATTATCCTGCTGACGTTTACCAAAGACATAAGATTGACTCTGCCGGAAGCATTAACCGATATCCATTCTGTAGTGTTAGCCACATGCAATCTTATCGATGTATAATTTATGTAAAGGCTTTCGGTTCCCAAAGGCACATGTGGCGGATCCGTAAGAAGAACGTTAACTGTTGCGTATCTTCCAGAAACTCCGCGCATCGCAGCCGCCAGAATGAATACTCCAATGAATCCTACCACCGCCATCATCCCTACTGCTCCTATCTTGGTAAGTTCCCTCTTCCATTGTTTGTCTATATTGAGTGCTTCAGGGGCCTCAACCTTCCTCAAACTATAATATTTCTCATTCTTGAAATGAGAATTGTCAAGTTCCTCAATCAGCCCCATTTCCTTAAGTTCCTTGAGATGCTGGCTTACAGTAGCGGCTGACAATCCAAGCTCCGGATATATATCCATCAGCCTTCTGTTATTCTTTTTAAGCATTGCCAATATTCTCTTTTTTGTCTCAGCTGTTCTTCCCATAGCATCACATTTTTACGAATTAGCTCATCCTATTTAATAAAAACATCCTTTTAAATATTAGGTTTTATTTCGGTTTGAACCCAAATACAAAACCCCGGAGAAGACGATTAGATGGAAATAGCAGCTTTCTTATCCGGGGTATGTGTGGGTATGGCAGTCTAAAAGACTTCCATATACTAATTTCTCACAAAATTCTTAAATAATGTTTCAGGCATTTAGGTTTTATTCAGGTTTTACCTTATACTTGAATCCCTTGTTATCTGAATAGGCGTATCTTAACTACCTTCTTTCTTTTCGCCTCTCTGAGGAAATAATAGACTATTATCAGTGAGAGTATTATCATTACTCCTATCACTAGCGACTCTTTAGGCATTCCTATGAGTAGCAGCATTATTCCGAATATGGTGAATAGAGGAAGGTAGGGATAGAAGGGCACCTTGAAAGAAGCCCTCTGTTTTATCCTTCTGAAATGTATCACTGCAAAGGAACTCAGGAGATATGAAAATAGAAGCCCAAAATTCGATATTGCTGCTATTATAAATATATTTCCGGAGAAGAGCATAGCCACCCCTATAACCGCAGAGAGTATCACCCCGTTTATTGCTACATCTGTTTTGCTATTATACTTCCTAAGCACTGCGGGAAGCAGTCGATCGCTGCTTATCTGATAGAGTATCCTAGAAGATGAGAGAATCATTGCAAGGGTAGCCGAAGCCGTGGCTATCAGGGCTCCTATGTCAACAACCACAAGAAGGGACAGAGGCGCGTTGACTGCCTTAAGTGCAAATGATAGGGGATCCGCATTTATAGTGTAGTTCTTGGAAGGCATCATTATGAGAAGGGCTATGGCCACAAGCACATAGATTACTATGCTGATTATTACAGAGTACATTATGGCCTTTGCAGCTCCCCTCGCGCCTCCTTTAATCCTAGAAGTAAATGTACTTATTGCCTGAAAGCCCGAGTATGCAAAGAAGATCGCCACGCTTGCCGCAAATATTCCTTCAAAGCCCCCTATCGGCGCTATAAGATTCATCTTCCCATAAAGCCCTTTTCCCAATAAGAAAACAGTAATGATAGCAAACGCAATGAAAAGCAACAGTATAGTAATCTTGATTGCAACAAGATACGAGTCCACTTTCGTTGCCTTCTTGATTCCTATGAGGTTTACAACCGAAAGCACTCCAATTATTGCTATTGAGAAGTATCTTGAGAATTCAACAACATTAAGCCCAAGAAGGCTTGCTGCATAAGATCCGAATCCCAGCGCTATTGCTGAAATGGATGTAGCATAGCTGAAATAGAGAAGAATCCCAGAGATGAAGCCCAATTCGCTTCCAAATGCATTGTATATGTAGGAATATGAAGCCCCTTTGACCTTCGGCATTATTGAGCCTAGCTCCCCGAGTTCAACAGCCACAAGAAGGGCAACTATTCCTACCAGTATGAAAGCTATTATGGCATCAGAGCCTGCAAGAGCAATTGCTGTACCGCTCAATACGAATATGCCAGCTCCTATTATGGCTCCAAGCCCAACTGCCATTGCAACTGGAACACTGATTTTGGAGTCTTTTCCCATATGATAACAGATAGACTACAAACTCTAATAATGTTTCCAGGAAAAAATCATTTATAATCTGATGTGTCGCACACCCTTCGATTTCTCTGTTATGGTGCAATAATCACGATTTTGATTCCCTTTAGTGTTTAAGTTGCCGGTATCCTAAAAGAAGGGGTGGTTAAATAATTAATACAGAACGAAACAGTATCCTACAAGACTAGGTCCTTTCTACTAATCCAATTATGCTGCCTGCAATGCCAAATACGCTTCCTATGCCTATCAAGATAACATAATAAAACATCCAATACCAAGCAAAAAATAACATGTTGATTATACTCAATATTATAATAACCCAAAACCATCGCCTAGATCTTCCAGAGCTTCCTTTTGCTCTAGTCCTTCGGATAAACAAGAAATCCAGCAACAGTATTATTGCTCCTGAAAAAAGCGAGCATATTAATGAATACCATACTCCTTGGACATAATTCCACCAGCCTACTCCAGGAGGAACATAATTTATCATAGCCTGTGATGTACCTATTCTCAAAAGAAATATATTATTCCCTACAAATTTAGATGAAAAAGTAGCGATCCAAAAATTGAATACTGATTGTCCTAACAATATGATTCCTGCAAGAAAGATTAATATGAAGGCAATTTTTCTGTTATCCATTTTATCTTCTATTTTTTCCGCCTATCACAGGATAGCAAGACTTATGCTTGTTTTGCAGATAGGTAGGGCATTTGTTAGCTTTTATTTATAATATACTACTTAATATACTTATATTTTTGTAGGAACTTGACATTTACATCCTAACACGCCGTCAAGATCAAAAACCCTCACATCACCTACCTTATTATGTAGACGAGGGGTCTTAGCAGCCCATATCACACAAGCTGGAAAAGTAACCCTCTTATTCTTAATGTTTGATATTTTTATTCTTTCAACTAGCGGAAATTTATCTTCTGCATGCAATGGAAGGCGGCTACACTAACTTTATAAACTTCCATCTCATAATTTAATGGCCTTCAAATATTCTTCTGTACTACTCCCAAAGAGCATTAAAAATTAAACAAGTTCTCTTTTAGAAGGCTTATTAAATTTTCAGAATCCTATCACAGTATTAAAATTATAATTATTTAAATCTTAAATTGTAATTTTCCTGGTTAATAAAATGAATTTTAACATAAAAAAAACAAAATATATGATACAATAGTAGATATATTACGAACTCCGTTAATTCAACATAAGTATGGGGAATATCCTTATGTCTATTTCGTAACAAGACCAAAATGCAAAGTATATGTAGGTACAGGAAGTTATTCTAATAAATTTTATCCGATAAAGATATCCTCTGAAAAAGATCAAATCTTAACAATAGGTAAATATACTAGCATAGGGGACTCACTCAACTTAATCATGTCTGGTGGCCATAACTACGAATTACTTACTACTTATCCATTTAGACATATATTCGAAAAAAATATGAAAACATTTACTTTCGGTAACATAAATATAGGAAATGATGTATGGATAGGTTCCGATGTCATTATTGTGGGAGGAAAAGACGTAGACATAAAAATAGGCGACGGCGTAGTAATAGGGGCACGATCATTAATAACTTCAAAACAGAAACTAGAAGATTATGGGATTTATGCAGGTACACCAGCAAAGCTAATAAAATACCGATTTGACAGAACGACCATAAAAAAACTCAAAAAGCTCAAATGGTGGAATCTACCTAAACAATTTTTGATATCTAATTTAGAATTATTCTATGAAAAAGATATAGATAAAGTGATAAAAAAACTTGATAAGGAAATAAATAAGTAGTAACTATCGAAATTTTTTTTAGGAATCATGAATTATCCCAAGCAAGCAAATATAATTAATACCTAATCCTATAATATCTCTTGTTTGGTATCTTGAACAGATTAATCCTTGCTAATCCGGGCACCGGCAAGACCACGGCTCTTGCCACAAGGGTAGTAGACATTTTGAAAGAAGGCGCACAGCCCAAAGAGATACTCTGCATAACTTTTA
>JAJZKQ010000018.1 GCA_021804095.1 Microcaldota archaeon
ACATCTTTTACATTCTGCAATTTTACCCATTTCGAAATCATTCCTTCTTCCATCTAGTTCCCTCCCAATTTATTAAATCCAACCTTCTTGTAATCCGGGCTTATCTCCTTCGCTATCTTCCTCATCTCTATAGACTGCTCAAGGAGCGGCTGCAAGAGATCAGGCAGTGTTTTACTTAATGTCTTCTCAAGCGAATCGCGGAAATCAATAGCGCTCTTTTCCTCTCTAAAATGGCCCATAAGCGTAATTGGGGTACCTATCAAAAGCTCCAGTATGCCGTCCTTCAATATCATCCTGTGGAAGAGTTTTGTTTCTATAAAATCCATACCCAGATATACGAACTCGTATTTAAGTTCAGATTCAAGGCTTGCTATAAAATCCTTGAGCTTTTCAAGAGCTACGACTTCCTGCTTTGTGAAAATGCTGTCTTTTTCGAGTCTGAACGGCAATATTCCGCTAAAATCTACAAGAACTACGTCGTATGATTCTTTGATCATTTCCTCACCGCCAAAATCCTTATTATCTATAAAAAGCAAGAATATAATAATGTTATGAAAAATTAAACGAGAGAAACATTCAAGTTTACGCTTTTACTGCAAGTCAGACTTCCTGTTACTATACATAGACCTCTTCTGCAGCCTTTATCTCGACGCCGTTTTTCCCTATAATCAGATCGTGTATATATGGGCTGTTGTTGGTATTTCTCATCTTCAGCACAGCAAGAGTCCTCTCCCTTCTCGCGCCAATCAGTTGGTTGTAAGTGACTATGACTCCGTCACACACATACTCGCTCACTCCGTCTACTGTAAAGTGTTCCCCTTCCATCTTTTCGTCAGTTATTATTATGTTGGTGGTTCCAAGCTTAGAAAGCTCATTTATTACTAGATATGTAATCCTTCTTTCGGACCCTCCTTTGTATATTGCAGTATTCTTGTCGCTATCCTTGTCTGGCAGCATGCCATATTTCATCCTGTTGTATCTCTCCACAACATTCTGGTCTTCCTCACTTGTTACAGGGCCTCCTTCCTTGGAAAGCGGTATTACAAACTGGTCTGCATTTATGGAGAAATCCACAAGGCTGTCAAACACAAGCCTCTTAGCTCCAGAGGAACTTACTTCATCCCGCATTATATCGAAAAGATTTATCTTAGGCTTGTCTAGCGGCACCCTGAGAAAAGAGAGTTTTCCTTCACGCTCAAGTCCGTCCACATCCCATCCGAACCGCCTGCCCTGGCTCTTCACCATCTCGTTAGGGCTGTCAAGAGATATATAGAGGCCGTTCTCCCCCTCCATCGCTCCATTCACAAGGTACTGCAATCCGAAGATAGTCTTTCCCGCCCCAGGCTGGCCTACCAGAAGCACATTGAATCCTTTTGGTATTCCTCCCTCTATAAGTTGGTCAAATCCCGGTATACCTGTCTTTACTCTATCTACAAACTCGTTTATGTAATTCCCAAAACAACTCTAACAAAACAAGTAATATATACCTATATGCTTTGATATTAAACCTGACTGACATGCCAAAAACAAAAAAACATGCCAAGCCTGCAAAAAAAAGCGTAGCGAAACTCAAAGCATTGATGCTAAGTCAACATATAAATGAACTTCTCTCCAGGACGCTTACTGAGAGCGAAGCCCTGCAAAATTCCGGAGACGACAGGCCTGTATATGAGTCTCACGTTACAGACCTGTTGGAAGGAAAGCGGTCCAGGCGGCTAATAGAATCCAAGAAAGAAAAACAGAAAGGCAAAGGCTCTAAAAGGAAAAGGCAAGCATAGAAAATAGCCCTGAAATAAGCAAGGTTCATGCCTTTCTTCAAATCTTGTCAATTCTGCCGTCTCCTTTCTTTTCATCATTCTTTTTCCCTATAGAAAGCCTAACTCCGTAATTCGGATCCCTCGTTATGGTAATATCAATATCTTCTCCACCAAGCATATGCCTAAGCTCCTCGTAAGTATAAGCTCCGATCGCCTTGATTCCGTCTTTCTCCTTCTTTTCAAGAACCTCGGCCCTCCTCTCTATTATCTGGTTCCTCTTTATTTCATTATACTGTATGCTTAATCTGGGCTTCTCAGCGCCATAAATATCATCCATTCCCATCTCGATGGGCTTATATCCTTCTCCCTGGTAGACAAACGGAAGCACAGCATTGAAATCCGAAGAGATCGATGCCACAGTTTTTTCAACAGCATTTCCGTCTCCGGCAATCACAAAGTCATTTCCGTTAAGGAATCCTACAAAGACATTCTTCTCCTTGGCACTGTCCTGCAGAAGCTGCGATACAAGCCTGAGTATAGTTATAGCAGAAGAATTTCCAAATCTAGCAGCAAAACCAGATATGCCTTCAACCTTAAGCCTTCCCATCTCATAATCCTTTTGAGTGTCTTTGAGTGCAGATTCAACAGCCTCCGATATCCTATCTTCATTAGGCAGATCTATGAGCGGATCAAATTTCTTTCCTTTTTTTCTTAAAAATATGGTTACTAGACTCTTAAGCTCCATGGGGTCGAAAGGCTTCTTTATATAATAATCAGCACCATATTTTATGCCCTTAAATCTATTCGAAGTCGCATCCATTGCGCTTACAATAATCACTACAGTATCATGCAAACTGGGGTCTGTTTTTATGTTCTGGCATATCTCAAGGCCATCCATTCCTGGCATCATCAAGTCAAGCACAACAAGGTCCGGTTTCTCGTATTTTATTCTTTTAAGTCCTTCAAGGCCGTCATAGGCCTGGGTTATCTCAAATCCTTTTCCTATAGAGAGCGCCATAAGCTTGTTGATGTTTTTGTCGTCTTCAACTATCATTATCCTATTGAATGTGGGTTTCTCAGTAAGTATGTAATAAGTCAGTATTCCACCACTGTTTCTGGAAGCTATCGCATGCGCCTTTTCCAGAACATCCAGGCTCTTTTTGAGCAATTGGCCATCTATCTCCCTGGATTCTGCAAAATTCTGAAGTTCATTATATGTTACTTCCTGCCTTTCATTAATCACTGAAATAATTTCCGATTCGGCTTCCTCAAGGTTTCTCATGGAATCTATTAAACATACTCTTAATGTAATATATGCCTTCTCACATCTCTCTGTATAAGCAAATCCAAACTCAGAATAGGTTATGATGGTGTATCTTCGGCTCCGTCAGCAAGCGAAATCTATATAAGTATAATTCTTTCATAGCTAAACCATGAAAACCCAAGAGGAAGCCAAAGGACCATCAATTACAGTAACAAGGCAGCAGCCAGGCCGTAAAAATCTCTATAGGACAGCAACAACAATACTTCTTGCAGTAATAGTGATAGCAATAATTGCATATATTGCATTAACTTGGCACGGAATTCCGACCCTTTCCTCAAATCAGACCATCTCTCTAGCTGTGGGAAAAAGCTCATACTTCAGGCTAAATGGGAATAGCCCCTACTTTTCAATATTCCTGAAGAATTCGACCAAGTCTTATGCTACCATATACGTCAGTGAGGTTCCTGTCCTAACAAGCCCTGTATCCCAATTTATTGCATACAACGGAGAACAGGTAAACTTCAGTACATCTCTCTCATCCACTGCAAATCTTGGAATAATACTCCTCTCGGCTACAAACACCATATCAAAAATAGAGCTTATACCTATCCCTTCATTGTACAAAATAAAGACAAGTCCCTCCATAGTAATAAGCAGTCCTGCATCGTTTTACTCCAATATAACCGGCATAGCTTCGCTTCCAACCCCTCCAACCACTACAACTCCATCATCAACACAACAGAACAGCAGTAAGCCTGCCTCACCGCCAGCGTCAACATCTGCAACCGCCTCTTCTGGCAATGGGCAGCAATCAAAACCAACTCCACCAGCTTCATCTCCCATACAAAACATATCGACCATCCTCAACTACACTAACATAGGTTCATTGATGAAGAATTATATCATCCTGTATGCTGAAAGTAAGTCATGCACTGCCCCAGAGTATAACACCAGCCTTCTGGAGTATGTGCATCAGTCTCCCACAGGCCCTTTAGATTTCCAGAATGCCAGCCAGGCAACTCCAACCGGACTTATCTTAAATGCATCTATAATATCAAAAAACAATTATCTTGTGACTTATTCTCCAGAAGTGGCTATGAAAAATCTTCAAGGAGTAGCAGTGAGCTTTAATCTGGATCCTGCAACCACTACAATAACAAACCAGAAATTCACCGGAATTTTCGAAGGGCAAAACCAAACCTCGCTGCAAAAAACGTACAACTTCCAGAATTCTCTAACAGGCCAGTGCAAGGCATATATGCCTTGACCTCTCCTATTCTTCCAAGTCAAAGCATCTCATCAATGTAAAGAAATAGAAACTCTCCATTCAATTCTATTTTTTATCTTTCTTGCTCTTCCTGTTTATGGGCAGTGTAAAGAAGAAAATGCTCCCTTTGCCAACTGCAGTCTCTTTGTCTACCCCGACCCTTCCTCCATGCAGAGTCACTATCTCTTTTACTATAGATAGACCCAATCCTGTCCCGGATCCTTCCTGTTTTGTAAGCCCCCTTTTCTGCAGTTGATAAAATCTCCTGAATAGCTTGTTTCTGTCATCAGGGCTTATTCCTATTCCAGTATCCCTCACTTCCACCTTGATGTTCTTACCCTTCCTGAATGCCTTTATTGTTATGCCTCCTTTCTCAGTAAATTTATATGCGTTAACTATCAGATTAACAAATACCTGTATGAGCCGGTTCGGGTCTGCCTCTATCTTCGGAACGCTATAATCTATAATAAAATTATAATCTAGTCCCTTCGCCTTCACCATCTCCTCAAGAGATTTTATGCTTGCATTCTCCTTTATGGCATTAAGGTCTACTTCCTGCCAATCAAGCTTTATCTTTCCAGCCTCAAGCTTTGCCACATCCAGTATCTGCTGTATCAATTGCATAAGCCTGTCATTCTCTGTTATTATTGTATTGACACCCTCTTTCTGTTCAGGTGTAAGCTCTCCCTGAACTCCCTCAATAAGCAGTCTTGCATATCCATTTATATTGGTTATAGGTGTCTTGAGTTCATGCGAGACATTGAAGATAAACTGTGTCTTAAGGTCGCTTTCCTGCTTCATCTTTTCGGCATGCCTTGTTATTTCCTCAAGCTTGCTCCTCATCTCTTCCATCATCATCTTGGTGTTCAGCTCCCTTCCTATGATCAGATATCCTTCCAGCCTGCCCTCCATATCAACAAGGGTTTTTATACTCTGTGTGAACTTTATAAAGCTGCCATCCTTTGCAATCATTGTTGCATACACATCTGTAAGAACTCCTCTTTCTTTCACAAGCCCCAAAGCAGCGCTCATCCTATCGACATTATCGCTGTCAGGAAAGAGCTTCGTCAAAGGTATTCCTAACAATTCATCATTGCCATACTTAAGCAGCTTCTGTGCATTCTTGTTAGCTTTTCTTACAAAACCTTCATCGTCTACAACCATTACAAGTTCAGGAGAGAGCTCTATAATCTGTTCAATGTCCCTCTCGAGGTTTTCTATATATCTGCTCGGACTTCTGGAAATAACCGCATATAATCCATGCTTGGCCCTGCCTATCTCCAGATTCATCCTGCTTTCCATCCCTCCTCCAAGCAGAAATTTAACATAGCCATTGTACCTCCCGCTTCCGCCAGTGCCAAAACTATTACCGAATGCTTCCAAATCCTTCTCAAATATGATGCTATTTATCCCCCTCCCTATCAGATTAATCGGATCCGTTCTAAGCACTTCAGAGTTTCCTCCCACCCATCTTATCTTCATATTATTGTCAAGAAGCATAAATGCCTCATCATTGCTTTTATCCGGAAGTTCAGATTTATCCTCCAAATTCCTAAGTTCTGTTATATCGTACAGGGAAATGCAGCTAAGATTCTCGTCTATGCGCTTTGCCAAAATTCTGTATACTTTCTTACTTTCCGGCTCTTCAACCTCTAAAGGTTTTTCGGAAGCAACTATCTTTTCTATATCTACAACTTTTCTGAAGAAATTCCCAATTTCCATCTTTTCGAGATTTTCAGAGACAAAGCTGAGCCCATTTATGGCTTTTCTGTTTGCCTTCAATACCTCTCCCTTATTGTCAACTATGACCTGTGCAAAATCGCTATCAAATACTGTATTAAAATATCTTTCAAAGCTCTCTGCTTTCTCCTTCTCTTTTCTGAATTCTATCTCCCTTCCTACTATTCTCGCAGCAGTAGAAATGCCCTGTATATGGTCCTTGCTAAAGAATTCCTCTTTGTCCGAAAGCACTGTAAGCACCCCAAAATTATTCTTCTCAGTGCTTATTGGAACTATAAGACAACTCCTGAATCCTTTCCTGAAATACTCTATAAGCTCTACAAATCCGGAATAACTGTTTAGCCTATTATCAACATAAGGCTTTTTGGAATTAAGGACTGTCTCCTCTGACCTGCCTATCTTTTCCGAGGAGTCTCCAACTTCCTTTATTATGGTCTTTACTGCTCCAGTGCATTCTTTAGATGCATCTTCAAAATTTTCTATAAGTTCAGAAGTGGTATAAGGCTCCTTGCATATCTCTATTGCCTTGCCTATCATCTTTTCAGAAAAGACAGCCATACTAATCTATAAATAACAAATAACATAATAAAAGATAAATCTGCGTATTTCATGGAGATAAGAGAGATATTCAACGGAGTATACCGCATAAACGGAAAACTTGCCACAGAGAATCTAGCCAGAGGCATCAAGGTCTACGATGAAGACCTCATATCCGCAGAAGACAGAGAGTATAGGACATGGAATCCTTACCGTAGCAAGCTAGCCGCATCAATACTCAAATCCATGAAAAACATGGAAATTCGCGAAGGTTCAAATGTGCTGTATCTTGGTGCTGCCACCGGAACTACGTGCAGTCATATAAGCGATATAATAAAAAGCGAAGGAAGCCTCTACTGCGTGGAATTCTCGGAAAGGAACATGCGCCAATTGTTGGATGTATGCGAGAAGCGGGAGAATATGTTTCCGATATTCAAAGACGCAAGGAAAGTCGAGGAATATGCCGAGAATGTAGGCACTGTGGATATCCTTTATCAGGATCTTTCCGCTAAAGACCAAGCAGATCTCCTGCTGTTAAACGGAGGCCTCTTGAAAAGAGGCGGATACGCCTACGTAGCTATAAAATCCCAGAGTATAAGCGTATCAAAACCGCCTAAACAGGTTTATCGTGAATTCTTTAACAAGGTCTCTACGAAGTTCCAGCTTCTTGAATCTATTGATATAATGCCTTTTGACAGAATGCATATGTTCGCAGTTTTCAAGAAGAAGTAATATGGCAATTGCTTCCAATCCTTCAGTTTACCTCTTTCTTCCATGTTTTCTCAAATTGCGGAAGAAACATGGTTCAGGATTCCTACTCTTTTCTATAAATTCTTTTGCCCTATTTAAAAATGACCTTATGTTCTCATTATCCCTAATTCCTCCTATATTATCGCTTATAATATTACCCAATGTCCTAAATCCCTCTCCTGTATTATTCAGAACTACTCCCAATTTATAAAGATTATGATCCAGAAATTCGTTTGGCATTAAAAGATGTTCCAAAATCACTATATAGGGTTTTGAAACATGGCTTATCTCAGAAAGGAGCTCCCTATTGACTGTTCTTGATTCCCTAGAATATCTCACTCCTAATCCTGTATTTATGGGGAATCTAAATGCTTCAGGTTCAACATTTACAACAGTTTCCAGCTTATTTATAAGCACTGCTATTCCAGCATTCCAATTGGGATTAACAGTGTCAGCCTTTTTCTCTATTTCTTCAAGATTTGTGCCAAGCGCTCGCGCTATCCTCTTCAGCATTTCAGTTTCCCTCTCCCCTCTTCTGAATATTCCTGCAAAGATATATCTCATCTCATCAATTTTTAATCCTGTGGTCTTTGCAAGATTTCCAAAGTTACTTCCTTGAGATGTCATGATATTGCTGAATACATTGCCAATTGTAATCTCCCTACAACTCTTTCCCGCATTCTCAGCTTTTTCAAGAAACAAGGCAAGCCTTCCATGCACCTCTCCTTTTTCTTCAGACACTCTTGTTTTCTCAGGAGTAAAAATCATCCTCCTTTCTAACCTACTTGCATTTTGCGACAAGCCAAACACCGTTTATTAACAACCATTCCAGATATTTATTGGTTTTGAAATGTTTCATTTACAAAAGAGTAACATAAATTCAGCGAAAAGGCTAAAATTACATCAATCCAACTGAATTCATGAAAAAACAGAATTATACGAATCACACTCCATCAACTGCAAATCCTACAGCTACATGCTATTGCTGTGGATCATTCATCCTAATGTCTAACAAGGATGCGGGCTTCTGCCATTTTTGCGAAGCGTATAACCTATTAAATGACAATATGCCGGAGAATCCCATTGCTGATAAATTCTACGCGATCCAGATGCTTATCGAAAGCAATGATCCTCTCGAAGCTGAAAAAATCCTAGACAAAGCGCTCAAATCTGCAGAAGTCCAGCAAAATCCTGCAGTGCTGTTCGGTGCAGCTTCAATATACAGAAATCTGGCAGATGCCTACTATTACAACCTGGATTATAACAGGAAAGGCTTCATGGAAGAGAATTCTTCAAACATATACCATTCACTTGACTTGACTTCAAAATACAAGACTCTATTCTACAAACTGATAAGGATAGCAGAGCCCAGCCTTGAACTGCCATCAGATCCAAACCTTATTTATCTTGCATTTATTTCCTGCCTTAAACTGAAAAATTATCAAAAAGCAAAAAAATTCTTAGATGCTCTAAGTAGAATAGCAAAAGGACCTGAAATCGAATATGCAGAGATAGCCCTTGAAGTAGACTCAAAAACAGGAATAAAGCCCGAAAAAATATTAAATATGATATCAAAAGGCAATTCAAACTCATTATATTATCTTGCAAAAAACAATGTCAAGCTGAAAAAATTCAAGGAAGCAAAGTCCCTTCTCGAGAGGCTTAATTCAAGAGTAAACATGCCGGATTCCAGATACCTCCTGCTAAAAATTGAAAGATTCTTAAAAGAAACTGAATTATGAGGCATACCCTCCATATCTGCATATGTGGATATTCTTGCAATACATATCAGCCTTTTATAACTGCTAAAGGGGCAGACCTGGCAACTATCTTGGCTATTCCAGCACGTTCAACAACTCCTACAACATCATCAATGTTCTTATATGCCCATTCAGCCTCCTCGCTTACCAGCTTCATGCTTCTTATTCTAAGTTCAACTGACTTTTTCTTCAATTCACCAAGAGTTTTGGATACCGGTATCTCCCTGATGGCCTGATGCCTGGACATTACTCTGCCTGCGCCGTGGCATGAAGACCCCAGCGTCTCCTCCATAGCACCTTCTGTACCAACAAGAATGTAACTTCCGGTAGTCATGCTTCCAGGTATAAGCACCGGCTGACCAAGTCTCCTATATGCCTTAGGCAGATCCCGATGACCTTTAGGGAATGCCCTTGTGGCTCCCTTCCTATGGACATAAACCTTTTTTCTAAGACCGTTTATAGAATGCTCTTCAAGTTTGGCTATGTTGTGCGAGACGTCATAAAGAAGCTCCATTCCAAGGCTGTCAGAGCTTTTGCCAAACACCTCCTCAAAGCTCTTCATTATAGATGACATTATAATCTGCCTGTTGGTAAAGGCATAATTCACAGCGCATTTCATAGCTCCAAGATAACTATCAGCTTCTCGGCTTCCTATCCTGGCATAACTTAATTCCGGATCTTTCAATTTAATATTCAGTTTTGATTGGTATTCTACAAGTATCCTTAGATAATCGCTGCATATCTGATGCCCAAATCCTCTCGATCCAGTATGCACCATTACAACCGCCTGTCCCTGATAAAGCCCATATCCTTTCGCAGTCTCTTTATCAAAAATCTTCTCTACTTTTTGTACCTCAAGGAAGTGATTTCCAGCACCTAAGGTACCCAGCTGGAACAGGCCCCTTAATTTAGCATCTTTGCTTACTTCAGAGAAGTCAGCGCCTTCCATGAAACCGTTTTCTTCAGTATGCTCTATGTCTATTCCTGAGCCGTATCCCTTATCTATTATAAACGGCACGCCTTCCTCGCAAACTCTCTCAAGCTCTTTTTCTGTGAAACCAAGCTTCATCTTGCTTCCAACACCGCTCGGCACATTCCTGAAAAGCCTGTCGGAGAGAACGCCGATATTTTTCCTTATCTCTTCTTCAGAGAGTTCGGTCTTTATCAGCCTAACCCCGCAATTTATGTCAAAACCTATCGCTCCTGGAGATATTATTCCCTCTTCAGCGTCAAAGGCTTCGACTCCCCCAACCGGGAAACCATATCCCTCATGACCATCAGGCATTATCTTCATGTTGCTTACAAGTCCAGGCAGAGTTGCCGCATTTGAAGCCTGGCTCAATGTCCTATCCATCCTCATTCTTTCAAGCATCTCGGAATTTGCGTATATGTCTATGTCCCTCTCCATTCCCGATATTTCTTCCTTTCTTATTACAAATTTTGTCTCAGATATCCTCTCTATCTTTACATTTTTGTCTAATCCTCGCCTCGGTCCCACAAATTCCTTTTTCCCGTTTTCCATAAATAAAAACCATCTTCAATAATATCGTGTATCATCTGTCGTTATAAGTGCATTTGCCAAATAGAAAGTAATATATATGGGGTAATGTAATATATGGTAGTTGAATCAACGTACCCTTTTTATATATGGTGCGACAAAACTTATAGATGTTGCAGGGATGGCAGAGCCTGGTCAAATGCGGCGGACTCAAGATCCGTTGGCTTAGGCCTACGAGAGTTCAATAAACATTTGAACAAATCTCTCTCCCTGCACTTACATTCAAGCGTGATAAAATGGCAAAAAAACCCCTTCCAAAAAAAACGGCAAAAAAATCAAAGACTACAAAAAAAGAAAATAAATTTATATCGAAGATAAAGAAAACAAAAATAAAGGACAAAGTGATGTTTGAGTTGCCTCATTATCCACAGAGCGATGAGTTTACCAGTTCTGCAGCATCAGCAATGATGGTGCTTAAGTTCCTCAATGACAGTTTTAAGTTCAAGAAAGAAAGCGAATACATGATATGGCAGGAATCGGTGAACGGAAGCGTTTGGCACGGTTCAAAGTACGGGCTTGCATTTGCACTTGCGAAGCGCGGTGCCAGAATAGGAATAATAAGCAATACCAAGGATGAAGGATACGAGAAGAAGATGGCAGTTTACGAGAATGTAAATCTTGATACTCTAGCATCTTCATTTAATGAGATACGCACAAAGGCTCAGGATATAGGGGTAGAGGAAGAGCACGGCCAGGTAACCATACAGATGATAAAGAAGGCCCTTTCAGCCAATACGATACCAATAGTGGTTATAGATGCGAATTCTATAAACTCCTATCTTGAGTCATCCCCACACTGGGTTGTTGTAAAAGGATACGACAAAGACGCTTTCTATATAAATGATCCGTACTCGGACAGCACAATAACTATAGACTACAATGTCTTCAAGTCATCATTGGGATATGACAGCGATATGCACATGATAATCGCAGATGCAAAATTCTTTGACTCGAAAAAGGCAAAAGCGACTAAATAGACAACTGACTATTGCCTTTTCAGTATCTTTCCAGAAGCAAGTATCCTGGGGGATTTCTCCCTTATAAGGACAAATCTATCAGATTCGAGAAGGGCCGTAGGCCTTTCCAGTTTTATCTGAAAGAGATCCTTCTCTCTTGTTATCCTGCAGTTCACTACTGAGAAACCGCTTACAAGCGTATAACCCGCATTCTCAATATCCACTTCCTTGCATAAAGGGCTCATATAAATATCTGAAGTGAACGAATCTGTCTTAGGCATCCCTTTACTTGAAAGTATATCTCCTTTTTCTATCTCATTATGGTCCGCTCCCTTTATGGCAAGGCCTACCCTGTCTCCAATCTTTGCCTCCTGTGTATCGCTATCATGTACCTGTATAGACCTGACCAATATCTCTTTCCCTCCATTAAGCTGGAGTGTGTCATGCACCTTTACCTTCCCAGACCTCACAAATCCCAGAAGCACTGTGCCTATGCCTTTAACTGGAAATGCTTTATCCAGATCAATCCTGAGCTCACCTGCATCTGCCTTCTTTTCAGCGCATGCTGATATTATTTTTTCTATAATCATCTTCCTATTGCAAAATAAATACTCTTTAAGCGCAATGCTTTTGAGAATGCCTGAAATATCATTCTCATCTGTAAAAATTACCTTCTTCTCCAGGAGATATGCTGCTATCACCGACTCTCCAAAAAGCGAATCGATATTAGCGGTGCTTATCACTACAACATCTGCCAGGGATACTGCTTCTCCCAACGCATAAAACTTGCCTGCCACATCTGAGGGAAGCAGAGCCACTATATCCTCCCCTCCCATCTTCCTGTCATAATATGTTATTCCATTCTGGCTTCCCTTCTTCCCTATCTCAGAAGCAAGAGACCCATCGTTAGGTATTGCTATAACTATTCCCAATCAATCACTCATCTAAAAGTTTTTCATAAAATGGCACTACATTAGAAGTAGAGAACATCTTCAGGTTTTTCATATTTGGCTTATACTCTCCTCCTCTGCCCTTCATTATCCTGATTAACTGTTCTGGTATATCCTTCTCTTTTTCAACTATGCACATGCTCTTAACCTCTGCCGGCATAGGCGAATATTCCGGAATCACTACACTGGTGCCAAGTGCGATGCTCTCAAGCGCTATAATCCCAAGCCCTTCCCTCTCCCCCATATGGAGTAATACCTTTGATTCGGCTATTACTTTATAGAGGTCCTTCTTATCTTTGAAGAAGGGTTTTACCTTTACTAGATTCTTAAGCTTCATATCCTCAATCTTCTTTTCTATATTATCCTTTTCTATACCCTCTCCTATCAGAAGAGCCTCAAATTCAAAACCATACTCTCTCGCCGCATCCACCGCAGCAAGCCATTTATCTATCCTCTTCTCCTTTATGAACCTTCCAGAAAAAATAATCCTGTTTTTTTTAACCCTAGAAGATCTTCTAATCTCACTAAAGATCTTGTCCTCAAGCACAGGAGCAAATTTAGAAATCCTTTTGCTTTCTATCCCAAGTTTTTCAAGCCCTCTGGCTGTAATGCTCGAATTTGCAACATATATCGCCCTTCCCGATCTTATAAGCATATTTGCGTATGCATTTGCAAGGCTTCCAATACCAATCCCAAGATAATTCTGCCAGTATCTGCGATCCCAAACTTCATCGACTTTGATCACAAGCTTAGCATTCCTCGCCCTGCAATATGCTTTTATGACAGGCAGATGGAGAATTGGGAAAGCGTTTGTGATTACAATATCAAAATCATGATTGAATATCTCCCTGACGTGCAAAGCAAAATAGACAGCTTCCCTTATCGCCCTCCTGCCATGCTTGTATGCATCCTTCTCCGTAATGGATTTACCTAATGCATGGTAATGTACATTCTCATAAAAGAAATCCTCTTTCATGCCTTCCCAACGCATAGTGAAGAAATGCACATCATGCTTTTTAGCCATTTCTCGCGATTCCACATTGAATATCTGCTCAGCTCCACCTCTATGCCATGGATATGGGATATCATAGACGAAGGCAATCTTCATGTAAATCAACAGGAGTAACCTATTACCTATCGTAGGAAATACTCATAAATTCTCGGTTTAACCTAACTCTGGTCTATTTAGGCCTTCATTCCATACTCACCGCTTTCCTTACCAATGCGGCAATCCTCTTCTCTTCCTCCAGATTCAATGCCTTCAATGCAAAGGTAACCGGCCACATGGAACCCTCGTCCAGTTTTGCCTTGTCGCTGAATCCCAAGGTAGCATATCTGGTCTTGAATTTCGCAGCTGCCTGGAAGAAGCAGATAACCTTCTCTCCATCCGCATATGCAGGCATTCCGTACCATGTCCTCATCGTGAGCATTGGTGCATTTTTCCTGATTATGGCATGGACGCGCTTTGCCATTGTGCGATCCGGCTCTCGCATTTCCGCAATTTTGGCTAGTATTACACTCTCTCCTTCGGACTTGCCAGATCTGCGCTCTTCAAGCGTCTGCTTCATCGCATCCATTTCCTCCTTCGACAGAACACTTCCACTTCCATTCGGTTTCGATACTCTTCCCATCCAATTCCCTTCCATATCAAATATGCATTGAAAACCTTCCCTTATTCCTTGTCTCTCTACACTTACAATCCACTGTTCAGTCCCATTTACTATTATCAGATATTATAAATAAGGATAGACATGCACAAAATCCCACAGAGAGTAATAATACTTGCATGTTGTTTTAAGTGCCTTCTAATCTTTCGAAGTGAGATTAGAAGCCTCAAATGCCATCTATCATCAAAGTTTCTTTACTGCAAGTTTACCTGAGTTTTTAAGAGATTCCCCTTCAGAATGTCTTATACTTGCCCAGAGAGATATCAAGCGTAAATTCCCCTATATTGTCAAGCATTCCTTCAGCCATGTAGTTTACCTTATTCCTGATGCTTGCAAGCTCACTTCCCTTATCCATTATCACATTTATGTTAAGATTGTGCGGTTCGCTTATTCTCTTTCCTATCTGGCTGAGTATTGATATATCGCATTCCTTTATCCCGGGATACTCCTCAGTTATCTTTTTGGCCATCTCAGTAGCAAGTATGTTGTATATTTTTCCTATGTGGTTGACTGGATTTTTTCCTGCAGCCGCTTCCAGGCTCATATGCCTGAACGGGGTTATCATTCCATTAACCCTGTTTCCCCTCCCTACCGATCCGTCATCTCCTGCCTCGCAGCTAAGCCCTGTTTTCGTTATGTATATGTCTTCCTTGTCTATCAAGTCTCCTGTGTTTATATGTACCTTTATCTCCTCACCGGTAACTCTCTTTGCATTTTCCACTATATCTTTCGCTACTGCTTCCTTTGCTTTCACATACTCATCAATGCTACCAATAAATTTCGAGACAAAAGCTATTGCTATTGTAAGCGTAATGCTATCTCCGTCGCGCATTCCCATTACCTTGACATCTTCACCAACCGCAGGAACTCTCTTCTTGTATTCTTTGCTATTAAGGAATCTCTCTGTCTCGAGCACCAGCCTCTCAACATCGGTAAACGGCGCAAAGCCTATACCGAAAGATGTATCGTTTGCTAAAGGTATCTCTCTTCCTGATCTCTCAAAGACTCCGACAAGGTCGCTGCTGCCTTTAGCCACCATCCCACTGAAATTAACCTCATCCTCAATATCAAGGAATCTTGTATTGTTTTTTAAGTAATTCCTGGCAACATCCACCGCTATTCCGTTGACATCTATCTCCTTTCCATTCACCAGCGCGGTTGCTCTCCCGGTGACTATGACCTCAATCTTCTTTGTTATCTCCCCTCCTCCATAACCTACCTTTGCCGCTCCGCCTACAATAAGTCCTTTGTCTACATTGTGGTGCATTATAACGCCAGCCTCTTCCATATACCTTCTGCATAACTCCACGCTAGTCGCATCGCATATGCCGTCTATGAGGCTGTCTGGATGCCCCAATCCCTTCCTCTCCACATACTCTGTGCTCTGTTCCACTACCGGCTTTATATCTAACTGGTTGATTGTTATGTTTTTCATAAAACTCACTTCATACCAATAAAGCTCTGGATATATATAATCATTTTTGCATTAAAAATTACTAATGGTAATATAATGAACGAGATCGAATCTCTGGCTTCCATATCCCTAAGGATAAAAAATACAAGGAAGGCAGTAGGAATAAGCCAGAAAAAGCTTGCAAATATCTCCGGGCTCAGCCAGAGCACAATTGCAAGGCTGGAAAGCGATATATTAAAACTTAATCCAAGTTACGAAACCGTATACAGGGTTCTAGATTCCCTTCATAACTTCCAGTCTTCAGAAAAAGAGTCAAGCATGGCCGACAAGCCTATAAAATCGGTAATGCACAAAATGGTAGTATATGTCTCCCCAAAAGATCCGGTAGGGAAGGCAGTAGGAATAATGAAGGAAAACAATTTTACCCAGCTTCCTGTGCTTGACAGGAACAAAGCTGTCATTGGGACTATAAACGAAAAACGCTTACTGAAGATAGCAACAGAGAGCCATAAGAGCATCTCAAAGTTGACTGTATCCGAGATTCTCGACCCAGCGCTCCCTGCCTTCGATGAAAACACCGCAATCTACCGTATAAGGCCTGTACTCGAAAACTTCGGAGCGGTACTGGCAGTGCGCGGCAGCAAGGCAACCGGGATAGTAACAATATACGACCTGCTGAAATTCCTATAGACTGCCGTGCCCGTGAAGGCCTACAATCAGATAGGCACAGCACCTATGAAATGTCCTATAAGATATCCTGCGAATCCGGCGGCAAGCCCTATTATAAGCATCTGCAAGCCGCTCTTCCACAATGAGCCCACTGTGGTCTTGGCTTCATAATATCCTATCAGGAAGAGTGTAATCCCGCTTATTATTATCGATGCCAAAATTCCCATATGTATGTTTTTATATAAGAATATGAATGGGATTATGGGCATTACCGAGCCAAACACTGTTGACATTATCACTACCAGAAAGCTTCTAACCGGCTCAGATTTCTTCACAGGCGCAAGATCAAGTTCAAATGCCATCATGAATTCCAGCCACGCTTTTGGATTTGATATTATCTTATCGGTTATGCTGTCAAGCTCCTTTCCCTTGTATCCCCACTTCTTGAATATCTCTCTGACCTCTTCCTTCTCCATGTTCGGGACTTCCTTCATCTCCCGCTTCTCGCGCTCAACCTCTTTAAGATACTGTTTCCTTCTTGCAGAAGTAGAGGTGTACGCCACAGCTCCCATTGATATCGATTCGGCTCCAAGTGCGGCAAGAGCTCCTACAAACAAAAGCCTTACATCAGAAGTAGCAGCAGAGATTCCAAGTATTATTCCAAGAACATTTACAAGACCATCCTGGCTTCCAAGAATGAAATTTGAGAGAAATGAATTGTGTACATGTGTCTCTTTATGTTCATCATTTTTATCTTCCAAAAAATTCCCTCATTATCCCAAACATGCAGCATATAACTGCAGATGCAATATTGTAATCTCTCAAGACCAGATATGTACATCTATGTTTATAAATTCATAGTGGGAAAACTTCTATCCTTTAGATAAGAGATGAAAGCGAATGCAAAA
>JAJZKQ010000002.1 GCA_021804095.1 Microcaldota archaeon
TTGTAACACTTAGGGGCTTGACATTTACATTCAATCGCCTCGTCAATTCCAAAAGAGCCCCCTAATAACTTAGGAGGTATCCAAGAATACAGGAAAACACGTAAATTTTCACAGTTTTCATCCCGATAAACCTGTTGTTTCTGAGACCGAATGTTTCCTTCAATCTTGAGAAGAAACGTTCTACGGCCCATCTCTTTCCATAATTTTTGTCTTTTGGCACAGAGGACTTGAACTTCCCTCTTCTGTTTGATGCAATGACAGGAGTCATCCTATTCTCCTTGAGTTCATCCTTTATCCATGCAGCATCCATTGCTGAATCTGCAAGGTATTTTGCCCCCAATCCCAAATTGAGCCATTGTTTCGCACGCATGAAAAGAGGCCTGAAGAACTTCGAATCGTGGTGGTTTGCTTGTTCCACTGTTATAGTTATCGGAAGTTCAGTTTCGACTTCAACTATAGTGTGTATTTTATATCCAAAGAAGAACTCCGTCTTCTCTTTGCTGTTCTGTTGCCGTTTCTTTGTTGGAGGCTAACGAACCCAAGTCTTGGGGGAAGAAGACCGAACTATCGCAACATCTTCCCTTATTTTTCTTATTTGTAAAAAACCGCCCTCTTTTCAAAGCCACATTAAGATGATTTGATTTTTTGGTCATATATAGTTTCTCAAAGAAAATCTGCACTAAACCTTCCAAACGCATACAAGTAGTGCTTCTATGTTACGTTTGTCCTAGCAATTTATTACGAATTCAATTGATTATACTATTATATTGTCTTTTATATTGTCTTATCTTTTGTTTGCTACTAGAGAAGATCTTCTCTATCCATGGTATGCGCTATGTCGCAAGCAGCTTCAGGACCAGGGGAGGGGGCCTCAACTCACCATGCCATAAAAATCCTGCACGACGTTGCTATGCATTGCACGAACTCGCCTCGACCTATATCTTCCATCGTGTAAAGGCTATCTCGCAACAGAACGCAAATAAACGCAAGAGCAACGCAACTATCAATCCCGGCCAGTATGTTACTTACACTGTGATAATTAATGGAGGCATATTGCCGATTACTGCGAATTTAGTGCTAGTCAGCAACTCCATACCAATCCAGATAAATGGCGCTAATGCAATTCCTGGAACTACTTACAATACGATTGTACCGGGTGCTGGAAGTGCAGAACCCAACACCATAACCTTCAATTCTCTCAAGCTGGATACACCAAGTACATCGAGTGGTAGTGCCATATTTGCAGTAAATGCAGTAGACAGCGCAAGCCCGTCATTTACGTTCAATTCTGAATCCGACACTGTAACAATACTTGTTCCTTCCCATTCGGGCGGTGGAGGGCCTGCGAAATACACATTCACGCTTTCAGACAACATAAACTCAACTCTTGCATCTGCGCAGCCAGTCTATACCATATACACGAGCAGTGGCAATATCTCTTATTACCAAAACCAATTGCATGTTACCTTATCGCTGTTTACGCCTTACCTGAACGTTAGCTGGGCATGCAATGTCTCTATAGGTGCTAACACATACACCTACCAGAATGATGTATACGGCTTAGGATTAGGAATTCCATGCGGTAAATACTATACAACATACACGCCCAACTTAGAGGCCATATACTCTTTATCCGCTCCGACAAAAATTAATACGACAACTACCTCTACAACAACCATACTCCCTACGCCACCAACGCCTCCAGCGAACAAATCCAATAAATCAATTACTCTGAACGGCAGTATATCATCATCTTCCCCGTTTAAGATAAACTTCACAAACATGCATGTGGTTGTGGTGCTTACATCTCCATCCCTAGTGCCGATGCGGGCATCTGCCAGCATAACCAACGAGACCTCAATGGTGCTGCCAACCCTTGCCAACTACACGCTCATAAATGCGTTTAACATCAGCGTTACGACAGCTGCAAACGTCTCCTCAGAGGTTACATCACCCTACACATGCGGCCTTAACTTTTCGTTGATAAAGCCTTTCGAGCTTGTCAACGGCACTTGGACAGCAATAACGCCATTCTCAGCAAACGCTACCGCATGCACAGTATCGTTCGTTGTGCCAAAGGATCCAATAGTGGGTATTTTCCAGAAGATAGTGCCTACGACAACAGTTACCACGACAGTCAACACTACAACGACAATTGCGCCTACGACAACGCCGCCGCCGCCAAAGGTAAACACTGCAGCGATAGCAGTGGTGGTGATAGTAACAGTCATAATCCTGCTGGTACTCGCGTACTACTACATGTCCAAGGCAGGAAAGCGCAGGCGCAGGTAACAGGCTGTTTTTTGTTTTTCGCCGGCGTTCCTGCCGGCTTCTACTATATTCTATACTTAGGATAGAACCCTATTTAACTATTCAAAATGATAAATATCCAGGCAAAATTTATGGACAAGAAGATCATTCTCGCGGTTTTTTTATTTCTGCTTCTAAGCACAGCATTATTAAAAATATATTTTGTCAATGGCGTTGACTGGGACTTCGCAGCACATTATCTTAGTGCCAAATCGGCAGACTCAAATAATTTCCTGAATGTCATAAAGGAAGAGGTGATTTCCAAACAAACAACTATGCAAGTGGGTGTTGTAGAAAAAGGAAAGATATATTTTGAATCTTACAGGGCGCCTTTAAGCATAGCATTTTTTATGGTTCTTTATCCCCTCTTAGGTCATAATTCCGCTATTGCTTACTTAATGATAATGGTAATTCTTCTTTTTTATGCCACTCTGTATTTCTCAAAAAAACTAGGTATCAATTATCTCTTTACAGCTTCACTATTTGCTCTTCCCTACATCCTAATATTCACATTTGTAGTAAACAGCGAGGGAATGTTATCGTTGATATTAATGATAATTGCACTTTCTTTCGAGAGCGATAACAAATGGCAATCCGGTATCTTTATCGGGCTTGCAGGACTTGCAAAATATACAAGCCTGATATTCCTACCAATGCTTCTGCTTCTCCAAGGCAGGAAAAATATCCTTAAGGGATATCTGAGTTTTGTAATCGTAACATTACCCTGGCTTGTTTTTAATTATATCATATTCGGGAACCCGCTATACAGTTATCTCTCTTCGATAAGCGTTTCGCTTGAAAGTTCAGCACCCAGTCCAATTTCTTTAACTGCCATATTTACCATTGTGGCATTTTTTATACCAGCAATCATAATCTCAATACTCCTTTCATATTGGTATTTTAAGGAGAAAAAGAAAGGGGCATATCAAGCCTTCAGGAAAAACGTATTTAAGCGCCCGCTAATAATCCTGATATCATTTCTATCACTTTCAATTGTAGAATTTATAATTCTCGGAAGGCATGAAAGCCCCTTTGACCAGGCAAGATATGCATATTTCCTTTACAGTGCCCTTGCATTTTTAATTGCTTATGCCATAGATAAATTAATCTCCCTTATAAAAAACGATAAGGCATACCTAAAAAAGAGCATTATCCATAACTCAGATATCATACTGTTTTTATTTTCCGCAGCAACAATCGTAGGGGCATTGGTAATTCTAAATACGGGTATGCATGCTAATCTGACCTCAGGAAGCCAAAATAGCATATTTACGGATGTTGTCTCTGAAACAAGAGAACTTAATATGTACAACTGCACATTTGTTTCAAACGATTGGGTCTATCTTAGATACTATAATATAACTGCATATTCTCCTTATTTTTACAACAGCAGCATTAAGGCATTTCCTGTTATTGTAATAAACAGTATAGGTACTTCATCAAATGCCGTATATATCGGTCTTCACAAAAAGATTTATTCAAATGACTCTTTCAGTATATATCTAAGCAATTCCAGCAATGAACAGCATTGTTGATACACAATTCTCAATAACAAGCCATCAAGCTAATGCAATATCCGACTCCTATGCTCTTCAAGGTTAATATTACTGGCTTTTGTGATTCATGAGCAATCTCTTCCTTCCCGGTATGAAAGGTATAAAAAATATAGAAGCTATGCCAAATAACACCATTGCCCACATCGTTTCTGTAAGGCTAATTTTTTCAAGTATCAGAATTGACATCACTGCTATTCCTGTGGCTCCGCCTACTGTGTTGCCAAGCCCCCAAACTATCCCATGCGCCGTCGTAGTTATTTTGCTCGGTATTATCTGGTTTACATAACCCAACAAAACCGGAAATCCTGTAAATGCCAGAAAAACAAAAGAGGCATAAGAGATAATCAGGAATAATACATCTGATCCTGAAAGCATGAAAGCGATAAAAGTAAGAGTTGAAAATACTGTAGTTATCGCTATTGTAAGCTTACCGCCATATTTATCGGTAAGTCTTCCAAATAAAGGCTGCCCGAGAATGGCTGTCACAAAGCTTATGGTAAGTATATAGCCTACTGTGATTTCAGAACCAACTCTGGTCAAAAGATATTCCGATATATATGTGGTAGTGCCTATCAAAAACATTGCTCTGACAAAAACAAGCAGAGTCAACAAAATCAGCACCGGCTTGTACTTTCCAATGGAAATCTTGGGATCCGATTTCTTTTCAGTTTCCTTTAGCTTTTTACCCCATCTCTTCATTGAAGCCAGTCCGAAAAATATAATTATTCCGGAAAATATGGCATATATGCCTAATACTGCCAGCGCATCAGGTGCACCTATAACCAGTATCAACGGAATCAAGACTATAGGGAGCAATGACCTTCCTATACTGCCGAAAGACCCATTTATACCCATCATCAGTGATGATTTTTCAGAATATATCTCTTCAAGAACAGATGCCCCAAGCGGATGGTAAAATGCCTGGCCTATTCCTAAAAATATTACGGCAAAGCCCATTATGGGAACCGTATATCTGCTGGATTCGAAAGAAAAGGAGAAAATGACCATAGAGACCCCGAGAATTATTATTCCAAACGCGATTAGCATCGGATACTGTCTCGTTTTATCTGCAAACCTTCCTATAGGTGTGCTAAGAAATCCGCTTATTATATTGTAAGCTATTGCCACCGCACCTAAAAATGCCAACCCCAATCCGAAATCTTTGTTGTAATATATTATCAATATGGAAAACAACAAAGTCGTGAAATCGTTAGTAAAATGCCCCAAAGAGGTAAAAACCAGTGCTTTTAACCTGCCCGCCTTAGATGTGCCCATATCGAATGCCTATGTTGGTATTATATCATATGAGCTTAAAAAGTCAGTTTCTATAATGCTATCTTAACCATTTTTAATTCTTGTTTGCAGAAAGCATCTGTAATGCGACATCTCTGTTTTTACCTACGATATTATTCATCTCCTCCGGATCGTTCCGGAGGTCATACATCTCGTCCTTGATATTTTTCTTAGACCCATAATAATGTATCAGCTTATACCTTCCCTTGTATATCGCACTTGCAAATGTATTATATCTAAGTTTTGTCTTATAAAGCAGATCAGCATTCTTGGATCTATGCCTCAACCTCTGCAGCAATGGCATATCCCAAACGTCAAGCATTCCTGTATGGTCTGAGAATACATATCCACTATCGGTTTCATTGCCAGGAATCTCCATCATTTTTCCATATCCTATTTCCAAAATGCGGTTGTAAAGCGATTTTAAGCCAACAGGATTTTCTATCTCCAGGTTTTCCTTGACCTGTTTTCCATTCAAATATCTTGCAGTTACAAATGGCACTTTGGATATCTCATTGTATGGGAAGAGATTATGGTATAACTGGCCATGTTCTCCGAAAGCTTGCCCATGGTCGCTTGCCATTATGACTATTGCGTTATCCAAAATTCCATTGGTTTTCATTATTTTAATAAGCTCTCCTAACTTTGAGTCGAGATACTGGAGCCTTTTCTCATATGCCTTCTTAAGAATGTTTATTCCGGAATTATCTATTATGTTGCTTACATACATCCATCTGTCCTGGCTTACTTCTTTATCTACAATAAGGTTGGTTGGATAGCCTTCATGAGCTTCCATATAATTTACGAACATAAAATGCCTGTTTCCGAACGATCTTTCAAGATACTCTCCTATTATCTTATTAGTCAGTTCAGCCCCTTGGTCTAGCGCATAAGCTCCGGTTTCATTACATACCTTCCTATTGAGTCTTCTTCTCAAGCTAAGATACATATTATCCATATTCTCTTTTGGAATCAGATATGAAACACCATAAGCAAGTTTGGTAAGGTTTTCCCTGCTAAAATCATTGCCTATTATCCTTAGAGTTGTTTTATGATACTTAAGCTTATTTTCGATAAAGACATTACGTATATAAGAGAAACCTGTACTTAATCCGGTAGATTCTGTTATGAACGGATTATTGGAAAAAAGTGAGGTTTTGTATCCCAGATGTGACATCTGCATGGCAAGCGTACGGTCATTATCCCTGATATACTTATTTTTAAGGAAAAGAGGATCTGTACTGGTATTCTGGTTTTTTACCGGGTTCTTAAGAAGCATCTTAATATTCCTGACCCTTTTTCCTAGAAACATTGAGAGATGTGAAGGAAGAGTATAGGTTCCTGGGGCTATAGCGTTTGCATATTTCGTCCCTCTTATTGCCATATTCTCAAAATTTTTCATTGACGCATTTCCTCCGTAAAGCTTAAGGTGGTCGGCGGATATCGTATCAAGCATTACGAAAATTACATTTGGCCTGTTTATCGATTTCATTATCCATCCAACTCTTTGTAATTCGAATATATTTTACTATGTTGCATTTGCCACACTGTAATATCCCTCATTTGATATGATTCCCGTTTTGTATATAGCATCTTCCGGAGGGTAGATTACAGACCCGTTTCCAAGTACAAGTTTTCCATTGAATGTTAACACTATTGATTTTCCCGGACCAAGCAGATATCCATAACTCCCGTTGAACAACTGATCATCCCTGCTTTTAGCATATGTGCCATTTATGAAAGTAAGATTTCCTTCAGGACCTATTGAGAACGCTATCGCATCAACTCTATTCCAAACTGCTGTATTGTTTCTACTAGATATTACAAAATTTTTCAAAGAGATATTTCTGCTTCCTGTATTCTCTATATCTGCCGATATGCTTATGTTTCCTGAAGCTTCATTTGATATGGAAACTGAGACTATCTTCATATATCTTCCAAATCTGAGATCTGTATAATCTTCACGGTTCAGTGCAATATTCTTCCCATATTCCCTTTTGAACAAGCCTACTGTGACCTTTTTACCCTTACCAAGCATCGCCTCTATTCCCGGGAGCATTAAGAATCCTTCCTCCCCTCCTTTGTAAACCTGAAACACAACTGGTGAAAAATCAAGAATTATCTCCGAACTTGAATTTATTGTAGAGTTGTCAGTTATCGCCGCAGTTATGTTTCCTGTAGGTACAACTACATCATATCTAGCATTGTTTAACTCCAACTGCGCCGAATCTATCTTAAAACTTACTTCATTTATCCTTGAATTATGGGAAACTTCAACACTGCTTATTATTTTGCTTACATTTATCAATGAGAGCAGATTAACAGTGCCGCTTGAATTCGTTTCTATCCACTCCGGGCCTACTCCTCCTACTGTATGTACTGCTATTCCTGAATAGTTTATGTAAAGTGCCTGAGTCCCAAAAGGAACTGTAGGAGGATCTGTAAGGCCTATTTGCACAATGCTGCTGCTTTGGGCATTATAAACCAACGCAAGATAAGATAGCAAGACAACTCCTATTAAAACAAAGCCTGCTGTATAAAAAAACACCCTCTTGTTAAAGTTCGAGCTTATTTTTTTTAGTATGGGTTCTTCTATTCCGAACTTTGAATAATCAAATTCAGGATTTAGTTTATAATATTTCCATTTTTTCATGTTCCAGTTATCCGATTCCTGTATTGCACCAATCTCCTTAAGTTCCTTCAAGTGCTGACTTACAGTAGAAGGCGCCAAGTTAAGTTTTTTTGATATGTCAGTAAGCGTCTGCTCATGTGAATTTATTATTTCCAATATCTTATTCTTTGTTGTGTTGTTTCTTCTCATACTTGAGATATGTGTCTATCATATTTAAAAATACATGTTAGATAATTCGGCAATGCTTATAAATTCCAATCATACCGAAATATGACCGAAATGAGAGAATCAGACATCTTAGCTGACACATCAGTGTTTTTTAATGTTAGGACATGTCATGCTGAACGTGACACTCCAAAACTGCATCATAACTAGTCTAAATATCTTATCTTAAAGCGGCGTGACAACTGGATATTATAAAAAAGACTATATATCTGCAATAATCAGGTTGATTTACATAATCGTGATTAGATGGTTGAAAAAAATATTCGCAATACAGAAACTTCCAAACCTGAACTACTTTCCGCCAAAGCAGGAAAAAAATTCTCTGCGTTCATCGGATTAAGAAGAAAAGAGGCAGAACATCAAACTTCATCTACAATAAAACTCGAACCTAATAATTCAGAGCTATCAAAAGAAGCGGATGTAAAAAAATATAATGACCTAATAAAAGATGGAAAGTATCTAGATGCCGCTTATCTTGCGCTTGCCAACGGACTAGGCAATGGCAGAGTCAAAAAGGCAGCCAATTTCGCTTATGACCAATACACGGCATCCAACGAATTTTTAAAAGCATTTATTATCTCTAAGGAATTAAACCTGCCTCCGGAGAAAATAGAGAAGGCGAAATTCAGTAAGTTTGTAAGCCATCTGGAAAATGGAGAATTTTCTGCTGCTTCTATATTTGCGGGAACCTCCAGGTTAAGCAAGAAAAGGATATTGGAAGGTATAACTCCAATACTGGATAAGCATAAACGCAAAGCCAATCATGAAGCAGTATTGGAACTGGGATTATATTTCGACATTCCTGATGTTATCCTTTCCTTATTGGAGGATACCAAAAGGGAATAATACTGTTTCAATTTTTCCGTTTTTCGAGCCAAATAATACCATACAGAAATTTCCCTGCTAATTAGGTTTCGAACTGGCCCATAATTGCTCAAATTCTTTCTGCAGTTTTATTACCCTTTCCATGTCTTTTATTATCTCGACATGCTCTATGTTCGAATGTGTGCCGTTATAAGTGAAGTTGGCTGACCCGTGTATCGCCTCGCTTTCGCTTATGTAAAGCTTGGCGTGTACAAACCCCTCAGGCTTTCTTACAACGATCCTCGTCTTTCTCGGATTTAATGCTGCAAAAGAGAGATATGCTGAAATGGCTGAAAAAAGGAAGGCTATTGCAAACATAAGAAACTTCAAGTTTACATAAGCAAGATAGTCTACTCCTAAAATCACAACAATAACAGCGAAGAATACTCTCATACTGCTGTTTTTAGAAAGAATGCGGCTTGCTTCCGCACTCATAGACGAAGAGATTATCCTTATTCTTTTTCTGCCAGCATTATCAAGAAGAAACGTAGCATAATATTTATCTACATATGGGGACACTATCCGAATGTCTTCCCCATTCAATATCAGTCTATCTATATACTTATGGCATTCACTTCCTGAATAATATGTGGAAGTATTGTTAAAAAATCCCATAATCCAATTCCCCATGATGACAATTTTCCATACCTGTATTACATAATATCCGAATCTTTTATATTCTGACAGTAAAAGAACAATGCATATGTACATATCCACTCTTTCAAAAAATAGTATCTTATTGTTATAGAAAAGACAAAGCTGAACAATTCCCAATTGTGCCTAAAAAGTAGCTTCCTGATCAGACGTACTTATTGCTTATAAGCTTTTCAGTATATTATTTATCCGATGTCAAGCCGCAAAAGTATAAAATTAACAAGGAAGCTTTTTTTAGACGAGCTAAGGGATTACCATCTATATAAAAAACTTGCAGAATACGAAAAAGACAAAACTTTGAAGTCTGTACTTGAAAATCTTATTAAAACAGAAAAGAAGCATATGGATCTTTGGGGGAGAAGTGCTAAAATAGAAAAACCATACAAGGAAATACCTTCCGGCATCTCCCTGTTTAAACTCTATCTATATTTAAGTGCAAGAAGAATACTCGGGCTTCCATTTACACTGACTCTCCTGAGCAGGAACGAATTAAGTAACCTTAATCGATATGAACGTCTTACAAAAGCCACGGGAATTTCAGGAAAAGACAGGGACCGTTTTCTTTCAGTCATATCAGACGAAAGGAAAAATGCAGTCAAAATAAGGTCGATTCTTGACAAGTACGGGGGAAACCTGAGCAATATACGTTCAATAATGCTGGGTTTGAATGATGGTCTTGTTGAGGTTCTTGCCGCTGTTTCCGGAATAGCTGTTATAGCAAACTCCCCACTGGTAGTTGCCCTCTCGGGAATGATAATAGGCATTTCAGGCACCCTCTCGATGGCAGGAGGAGTATATATCTCATCCAAATCGCATGGGCTCATCTCCTCGGAGGAAACAGACTCCGCTTCCTATGCAACACCCAACAAGCAGGCATTATATACTGGCGTATTCTATCTCGGCGGTGCGATAAGTGTTGTGCTTCCATTTATTTTAGGAATGTCAGGATTTGAAGGAATAGCAGCATCACTTATCATATCATCCGCCATACTCGTTTTTGCTTCAACTGCAGTTGCAATATTAAGCAGCACAAGCATAACAAAGCGCATATCCGAAACAATACTCATATCATTAGGCGCAGTTGCAATAACTGTGGCCCTAGGCTCATTGATGAGATTCTATTTTGGTATAAGCATATAAAGCATACTTGCCATGAAACGTGCCTCAAATGTGCAGTATGGAATCTTCCTATTTGGAGTTCTAAAGTTGTCCAAATCCTGAAAAACACCAAATTCAACTCTTCTGTAAGATTTATATACATTAACAGCCTCTTTATACTTAAATAATTACCTAGTAGAGGATGTTGTGAGCGAAGAATTTTCGTATGTCTCAATGAAAGAGATAAAGACTGGAAGGTTTATACTGATTGATGGGATACCGTGCAAGGTAGTGGAGATAGAGACATCTGCTCCAGGAAAGCATGGTTCGGCTAAGATGCGAGTTACAGCTGTCGGAATTTTTGAAGGAGGAAAAAAGACTCTTCTGAAACCTAGTGATGCCGATGCTGAAGTTCCTATAATAAACAAAAAGAAAGCACAGGTAGTCTCAGTATCAGGCGAGACCTCGCAGATGATGGATTCGGATACATATGAATCCTTTGAGATAAAAGTACCTGACGAATTCAAGAGTTCAATAAAGCCCGGAGCAGAAGTCGAGCTTCTTGTTTACGGAGAAAAAAAGACAATATCGAGAGTGCTTAACAGCGCGTGATTAATATGGAAATAAAAGTAACTAACCAAACAGAGAACAAACTTTTTGACAGAAAAGAAATATACCTAGATGTATCCTATAAAGGAAATGCCACTCCTTCAAAAGAGGCAATGAGCCAAGAGATATGCAAAAAACTGAGTCTAAACCCGGCTCTCACTGTGGTTACTAGAATAATGCAGGCATTCGGAAACAATTCAAGTGAGGTTCTAGTGTATTCTTACATGAAGAAAGAGACCATGGCACATATAGAGCGCATCCAGGATAAAAAAGAAGAAAAGCAGGCAGGCAATAATGCAAATCCAGGAAATACAGCAGAAAAGCAAGACAAAGGAAAGGCAGAGACAGCTGGGAAAGAAGCAAAAAAGGAAGATAAAGAGCAGGTGTAATAATGGCAAAAGAAACTAAAGGCAAAAAAATATCAGAATATAAAGATCCTGAAAAAATGTGCCCAAAATGCGGAGTGAGAATGGCAAACCATAAAAACAGGTTCTCTTGTGGAAAATGCGGTTATACTGAGATGAAGAAAGAGGACTGACAAAATCAAAACAAAACAGCAAAAAAACAGTAAAATACGAAAAAAGCCCTATGATATAAAACACGGCATAAAGAGCTCTGCCGTATTCCTGATAATCCTGCTCTTTCTATTTATTGCAGTAACAATTGTAATGAGCATATTTTACTCTCCTACGGCTTCAAATAATAGCCTCCTTTTCTTGGGAGATGCGATACTGGAGCTGATGTTTCCATTATCAGTTATAATCTATTTCCGGCTCTACAAAAAAGCAGGAAGGGACGCGATAATAAGCAATCTCGGCATAGGCAAGAAAAACCTGAGCCTATACTTTCTGGCTTTAGGCTTGGTGCTTTTTTTCATAATAACTATAATAGGAATAGGGATAGGCCTAATAAGCAATATAACCGGCACGTCTATAAGCACAAATGTCTCTGTCGCATTTGCAGGAGCTCCACTCTGGTTTTACATATTCGCAGCGCTTGTCGCTCCGGTATGTGAAGAGATACTCTTCAGGGGCTTCATGGTGCCGAGAATAGGCATACTGGCAAGCGCGGTCATCTTCGGGCTTCTTCATTTCTCGTACAACTCTACATTCGGAATAGAGATTATAGCCGCAATGATCTTCGGAATTCTAGCAGGATATCTCTTCAAAAAAACCGGATCCCTTTATCCTTCCATACTTGCACACATACTTGTCAACACACTTGCAGTAGTCATGCTCCTAAAGTAAGAATTTTATAAGACGAATCCTATAAGGCAATCCTGAATTAGAAAGAGACTCTGTCAAAATCCATCTATCGTATCTGTCTATACTCTCTTCTGGGTTTTTTAAAGAAGGTATATCTTGCCATATTGTTAACGTAAAATGCAAAGAATCCTGCAACTCCCCATGCGTTAATGCGCCTGACGCTTGTTTTAACCTCAGCGTTGTTTACAAACTTTATCCTCCCTATCTTCTTAAGCCTTAAGGAAAGATCCCAATCCTCATATGTTATCATCTTGGGATTGAAGCCTCCGGCTTTTACAAATGCATCTTTTCTTACTGCAAAGTTTGATCCCACTATGCAAGGTCTTGAGAGCAATACCGAAGCCTTGACAAAAATCATCGAAACAAAAAAATATCCCGCACTTACGTCGGCTCTGACTTTCTCTAGAGGAAACACAGGGCCGGTAGCAGCAACTACTTTCCCATTTGCAAATATCTTCCTATATATCTCAAGAAGATGGGGAGATGGCCATGTATCAGCATCAAGAAAAAGAAGGAGCCTTCCTCTGGCAATTCTGGCCCCGCTATTCCTGGCTATTGCAGCCCCCGGTTTTTTCTGTACTATAACTTTGGCATGCTTCTTCGCTATCTTCACTGTATTGTCTATGCTTCCCCCGTCTACCACTATTGTTTCGAAGTTCTTAAACGTCTGGGAAGTGAGGCCCTTTATTGCATGCCCTATGTATCTCTCTTCATTCAATGCCGGTATTATTACGCTTATCTCGGGGTTCATCCTTATCAATCATTTGATTTCATGCTCTCATATACTTCCGCAACTCCCCTTGCAAGTATATATGCAACAAGGATTCCCACAAGCACATATCCTATTATTGCAGGATAACCTGCAATATACATAAGCACTAGGTAGGAAAAAGCAAGGAATTTTACTACATTTATTCCTCCTCTGGCTATATTCGAAGAGTACATGGCCTTGCCTATGCTTGTCTTCATTTTAGATGAAGTGCCTTTGGACGCCATCAGAGCGTCTACAAACGAATGCCTTATGATGACTATTAAAAGTACGTATATAGGAAGCACATGGAGATAGGTAAAAACAATCCAAAAAGAGTATTCAACAACCCTGTCTCCGGCAACGTCCATTCTTGCTCCATGAGGCGCATGTTTCTTGATGCTCTGCTTTACTGATGATACCTTCTCTTTCATCGATCTGTCTCCCATAGCTGCAGAAAGGTACTGAATAAAGCTGATCTTGCCATCACTCTCTTCATAGACTGCCATATATCCATCAAGGCCGTCAAGCGCTATGACCAACGCTATCAGGAATATTATTACAGCAGGAACAAATTTTATCAGCACGAGATAGACTACGACCAAAGCCATAGCTGTTCTGACATATGTTGCCGCATCTGCAGATCTCATCAAACCTATTAGATATCGGAGCAAATATTTAAAGCAGTTCTTATAAGATAATAAGTATATAATAAATTCTTAATTTTACAAAAGTGGGTATCGAATATGCTTGAGATAAGTAAGAACGAGGAAAAAGTAATAGAGTACTGGAAGAGCAGGCAGATTCTGGAAAAGACAAGAGCGAAAAACAGGGGAGGCAAACCCTTTTATTTTCTTGACGGTCCTCCATTTGTGAGCGGAGACCTTCATCCTGCACAGATATGGACCAAGTCAATAAAGGATGCATCTATACGATACAGGAGATACAGGGGATACGATGTCATAGACCGCGCAGGATATGATGTGCATGGCCTTCCAGTAGAGAATAAGCTGGAGAAAGAGTTAGGCATACAGTCGAAAAAAGAGATAGAGCAGAAAATCGGCCTGGAAAAATTCATAAACAGCTGCAGGGAGTATGTTGAGAAGTATATAGGCAGAATGGATGCCGATTATGAGCGGTTCGGGATCTCCTTAGACTTCAAGAATCCATATCTTCCTTACAAGAATGAGTACATAGAAACGGCATGGCAGATGTTCAAAAAAGCCAGCGAAAAAGGCTTTCTATATGCGGGAAAACGCACACTTATCTACTGCCCGCATTGTGAGACTCCGCTATCCCAGGGGAGCATGGAGGTCGAATATAAGGAGACTGAAGACCCTTCAGTCTATGTTTCATTTAAGGTAAACATGAACAAGTCCAGGCCCGGAATCGAGTTGCCAAGAGAGAGCTACCTTCTCATATGGACAACTACTCCGTGGACTCTTCCTGCAAATGTAGCGATAGCAGTCAATCCAGAAAAACAGTACCTGCTAATCAATTCGGAAGGAAAGAACCTTATAATTGCAAAAGAGCGTTTAGACGATTTTTCAGCGGCAACAGGAAAAAGTGCAACAGTACTGATGGAATTCAAAGGCATCATGCTAAAAAACACCTACTATACAAGTCCCTTAGCTGAGAAGGTTCCAACTCAGAAGAAATTGGAAAAATACCATAAAGTTATCTTTTCAGAGAGTCTAGTATCGATGGGAGAGGGAACCGGGTTGGTCCATATAGCCCCAGGAAACGGTATAGAGGACTTCTCATTAGGAAAGATAAATAAGCTTCCTATCTTCAGCCCCATAAATCCCGATGCAACATACAGCGATGAAGCAGGAGAATACAGGGGAATAAAGGTTCCTACGGATGGCAACAAAGCAGTTATAAGGGATCTCGAACAGTCTGGTGATCTTGCAGGCAAAAAATCCATAAGGCACAGCTACCCATACTGCTGGAGATGCAGCTCGAAGCTCATATTCCTAGCTACTGACCAGTGGTTCATAAACATAAAGAAGATGAAGAAAAAGATGATAAAGCAGAACGAGAAGGTGAACTGGCACCCGCCCGAGGTAAAGGAGTGGCAGAAGGCAGTCCTAGAGAACTCGCCTGACTGGTGCATATCCAGACAGAGGTACTGGGGAGCGCCTATGCCTATCTGGAAATGCCAGAAATGCGAAAGAAACACCATCATAGGCTCACTTGAAGAACTAAGGCAGAAGGCAGCAAACCCTTCAGAGCTTGAGATGCTGAAAGACCTGCATAGACCTTATATCGACAAAATAAAGCTCATCTGCGAATGCGGAGGCACCTCGGAGCGTATAAAAGACATCTTTGATGTCTGGTTCGACTCAGGAATAACCTTCAGGGCAAGCATGTCAGAGGAACAATTCGAGAAATTCTTCCCGGCTGACCTCATTGTAGAGTACATAGAGCAGATACGTGCATGGTTCCAATACTTGATGAAATGCGGCCTGATGACTTATGGCAGAATACCGTTTGAGAATGTAATAGTACATGGAATAATGTCAGGAACTGACGGAAGGAAGATGAGCAAGAGTTTCGGGAATTACAGGCCGCTTGGCGAGATAACCAAGATATTCGGAGCCGACGCGTTCCGTTTATGGAGCATAAACCATCCTCCAATACTAAACAGGAATCTAAACGAGAATGAGATAAGGGAGAGCCAGAAGACAGTGATAATGCTTTACAATATCTCAAGCTTGTTGGATGAGTACCAGGCGTCCATGGGCTATGTCCCAAAGCCCGGAAAGAAGCCTTCGGTCAGAAATATGGACCAGATAGACAGGTGGATGCTCTCAAGAACAGAGACTCTCATTAAAGAATGCACCAAGTATCTCGACGAATTCGAGACATACAAGGCCGCGGACCTTATGAATCGTTTCATAGTAGAGGACTTCAGCAGGTTTTATCTGAAATCGGCAAAGAAAAGAATGAACAGCTACAGCAGGCAGAAGGCAAAGACAGTGGTTGATACTGTAAGCTATGTTCTTCACAGCATCCTTATTCCCGTATCGGTCATAATGCCTTTCCTTTCAGAGCACATATACATTGAGCGCTACAAAGAAAAGGAATCGATATTTCTCGAAAGATGGCCTTCATATTCTAAAAAGCTCATAGACGAAGGATTGGAAAGCGAGATGTCGTTAGCACAGGAAGTTGTGACTGCAATGCTTAATGCAAGAGAAAAGATAGGCATCAGGCTGAGGCAGCCGCTTGCAGAAGGCACTATAGAGGTATCTGACAACAAGATAGCCGAATCGCTCGAAAGGCTTGCTTACATAATAGAGGATTATGTCAATCTCAGAAAAGTTCTGATAAAGATAGGGAATTCGTCAAATAATGAGATACAGCCCCAATTCAAGAGTATAGGCCCAGATTTCAAAGAAAACGCAGGAATCATAGCAGAAGCCTTAAAATCAGCCAATGCCGAAGAAATAATAAAGGCTGTCAAAGCATCAGGAAGTTATGAGATTAAGACCTCCAGAGGAAATTTTGCAATAAGTGAGAGGCATTTCACTGTAGTTAAAAAGCTTCCAGCCGAAGACGCAATAGCATTCAGCCACGGTATAGTTTATCTTGACCCGACGATAGATGAAGAGCTTAAGAATGAAGCTGCGATAAGGACTTTTGAGAGAAAGATCCAGACTGAGAGGAAATCAATGCAGCTGAGAAAAAGCGAGAAGATAATCATAAGGATGAAGATTCCTGGAGAGTTGAGTGGAATAATAAAGAAAAACCTAAAGCGGATAATGTCCGACCTAAACGCTTTGGAAATTAAGGAATCCGAAGATCTTCCCAGCATGAAAGAGAGTGAGATCGAAGGCGAAAAGATCTATCTTGCAATAACAAAAAACGAATGATTAAAGTCTCACAGTCCTCCGATAAATGTTTCGAGGGCAGATATGCTAATTAGCTTGCAGTCCTGTTCTTGAAGATTATATAGCTCTTATACCTTCCTCTCTTCTTGGTGCTTGACCAGCAATCCTTGCATATGTATGTGCGTTCCGTTGTGCTTACCTTCTTCTGACTCTTAAGGCATTCATAGCCTATCTTCCTGTTACAATAATTGCATGTCACGCTTTTGACTATGTCCTTTTTGCATCTCTCGCATATCATAATATCTACTGCTTAAATAGCAAAACAATTTATCACTAAAGTAATATAAACCATGCGCAAAGGTCAGATACCGTGCGAACATGCCGCTGCAATCCGGATTCAGGTTAAAATACCCTGATAATATCTAAAAACAGTTGTCAATCTTGAAGTTCGAAAAAATATTTTTAACGCCGTGAGCGGGAAATCCCACACCGTTCACGGGTGGGAGGACGTCACAATTAATCATTCGTTTCTAAGATCTTTGAGGAAACGCATCACCAAAGCACGTTGTACATCAGAATCCTGAATGCTTATGCAGGCATCCAGGAATCTCCTTGGGATAGGTGCCTTTGAATTGCTTATTGCAGCAACTATAACCTCTATGTTTTTTTCATTCTCAATCAGGAAGAGAAACCCATCTTCTCTCATATTAGGGTGGGAAACTATTGTCTTAGCGATTTCGGGATTCCTGTTCTCTTTGAGTATCTTCAACAAGACATCAGGAGGCGTATTGGGATTCAATGCAATCGCAAGTCTCATCTCAGGGATTTCCAAACTACCTCTAATATTTTCAACAACTTCCGTGGTAGCTATTCTTACAAGATCTTCGATAAATGCGGATCCTGCCTTAGGATATACTTTATTTATGGTATCACGTATTCTACTGTCATGACGTGTTCCATTTTCATGTGCAATTTTTGTAGTCATTTTATCAGCCTATCTAAAGCCTTCCGAAGAGTTTCCTGTCGGATGGGCTACATAGAATCCGGTTATCACTATCTCCTTTTCCGCACCCCTGTCTGCTATTATATACTCTGCACGCAGATTTATATAATTGGGAGCGGCATGATAGGCATCGTAATTTTTTCCTTTATATGCGATCTGCTTCCCGGAAATCTGGCCTCTTGCAGGAGATCTTCCTACCCTTCTCAGTAACAGCTCTGTTTTCAGGTATGGAAGTGATTCGCAAAGTTGATTAAATTCGCTTTTTATGGAAGCTCCGTGTTTTCTATAATAATCATAAAACTCTTTTTCTGCTTCTTCAGAAAAGACCAGCTTATAATTCATATATCTTTCAGGAACTCCTTCTGAAAGCTCATTGAACCTTTTAATTATTTTAGTCATTGCAGCCTCAGGCGTACGCGACGATCTTATCCCTTCAAACCGTTCATGCTCAAGCTCCAATAACAATGAGGAAAATTCGCCCCCCATCGAATTAATTACCCTTTTTGCAAGCTTCCAATCTGGAATATTATCCCTAAGCAGTATTGCAATTTTTGATATGATATCAAACCGCTCTATGTCTGCTTTCTCTATGCTATCAATCGGAGAATTGAAAACCCATATTAGCTCAGATGCCGTTTTCTTTGCCTGTTTTTCACTATAACTGAAATCTTTTACTCCCATTAAGGTTTTTTCAATGGCTTCTTTATCTACCTTATTTCTGGAAAATCCTTTCTTTAAGGCCATTAGCCAGTCCCTGTACAATACTATTTTAGGTTCGTTTTCAGTTTTCCTTGTTTTCTTTACGGTATTGATTTCAGTTTCAACTGCTACAGGCTGACTATCCTCCTTCCGGTAGACAATTGAGGCTATGGCATTAACTATCTTGTCATCTTTCTCCCCGTTTTCTGTTGAGCCTGGATACGTCAATACTCTCTTTATCACTTTTGCCGTCTCGTCCGCCTTTCTTCCTTTGTATTCAGGCAGCATTCTGAGGACTTCAGCTATGTGGTTTTCTGGCAGTGCAATATGTTCCTCTCCAAATAATGTTATAATTCTAGCAACAACTTTCTTCTCAGCTAAACTTAACGCGTTAGCATTACTACTATCTTCTCTCGTTGCATTCACTATACCTCTTGTCTTTTCCATCTTCAACCCTGCATTATTTTCAAATCAATAATCTGGATATTTTCCCGACCGGCATAACCGTAAACCTCGGATTTTTTCTGAATTACTTGATTTAATCTTATAATATTTGAGAATTAATAATCTTTATATTTTATCCTTGCCCAAAATCAATGAATAATCTTTAGACCTGCATATTCAAAGCATTCATACGAACAAATAAATACTTAATCCCGCCTAACTAATCTGTAAAGTCATATCCTCTGGTGGACCAATGGCAAATGTATATGAAGTGGAGAGCGACAAGCTCGTAAAAAAGACTGCAGAGAAACTTAAGGAACAGAACATACCAAAACCTGCTTATGTTGATTACGTCAAGAGCGGAGCTGGAAGGGACAGGCCTTCTTCAGACGAGAACTTCTGGTATATGCGATGTGCTTCAATACTCAGGCAGACTTATATCAAAGGGCCTATAGGCATTGCAAAGCTTAGAGTAAGGTACGGTAACAGGAAGAGGCACATGGTAACACACCCGCATCACAAGCGTGCAGGAGGCAGCATAATAAAGGATGCATTCGATACTCTGGAAAAGGCAGGATATATTGAAAAGACCAAGGGAGGAAGGGTAGTAACAGGAAAAGGAAAGTCATTTCTGGATAAGACAGCAGGAGAACTGCTTAAAGTCAAAGGTGCATAGAAAGTGCAGCCCGATATGAACGAGAATGAACAGGCCAATATGAAAAAGCGCATCGCGGCAAGGATGCGCGCGATGCAGATAGAACAGCAGAAGCGCGAGATAGCCAAAAAATACATGACACCTGAAGCATACGAGCGCATGATGAATGTTCGCATATCGAACCAGGAGCTTTATATGCAGATTATAGACCTGATAATATCGATGGTACAGAGCGGAAGGATAAATTCAAAGATCAATGAGGCACAGCTTAAGGATATACTTGCAAGAGTTACATACAAAGAGGAACCTACTATAACATTTCAACACAAATAAGGTTTTATGAATGGGAAAAAAGAGCAGTGAAAAAAAGAGAAGGCTTGGGAATAAACTCAAGCAGAACAGAAGAATCCCTGTGCTTGCTATGCTTAGGACACACAGAAGAATACAATCCAACAGGTTCCAGAGAAGCTGGAGGAATAAAAAACTAAGAATAAAGGCATGATCTCTTGGCAACAAACACACCCACAACCACAAAGACAATAAGGGAGATGAACATAAGCAGGAAGATGTTCCGCACACATATGCCACGAAGGATAAACAATTCCATGAGAATATTAAGGGAAGAGATAGCAAAGCACCACAAGACCACTCCCGAGTCTGTAAAGATAGGCAGCGAGCTTAACCGTTATCTTATGATGGGCGCCATTAACGGCTTTTATGGGGTAAAGGTAGAGATAGAGAAGACAGGCGACTCTGTAAAGGTAGATCTCGCAGAGAAGAAGGCAAAGATAAAAGTTACCGACAACCCAAAGCAGGCAGGCTCTGGAAAAAATGCCAAAAAGAATTCTGAAAAGCAGTCAAACAATACTAATCCTGCTTCAGCAGAAAAGAGCCAGAAACCGAAACAGGCAGAGCAGAGGAAAGAAGCCAAAGCAGACTCTGCTGCCAAAACTGGAGAAGTTCACTCTTCGGAAGGGAAGAGCTGAAAGGTCTGCTCATGTCTATAGCGAAAACAAGTCTCTATGGAAATGATTTCATAGGCGCATTCTCAATATCTAATGAAGAAATAACCCTTATCGGAGGAAACCCCAGAGGAAGCGGTGAGAAGATAATATCCGATTCACTTAAAACACGAATAGTGGAGTTACTTCTCAACGGATCTGATTTGATAGGGATATATGCCGTGATGAACTCAAGAGCGCTTATTCTTCCCGAGATGGCATACTCGAGCGAGGTTAAACGCCTCAAGGATCTTCTCCCTGAGCTTGAAATAGAGATATTGGAGACGAGCCTAAACGCTCTCAGGAACAATATCCTTGTCAATGACAAGATAGCAATTATAAATCCTGCATACAGCAAGGAAACTTCCGATAAGATAGGAGATATGCTAGGCGTGGAGATAATCAGCATGCCGATAGGCGGCTTCGGGACAGTAGGCGCAAATAACATACTGACCAACAAAGGCATGGTAATGAACAACAGGGTTTCAGAAGAAGAGGAAGAGTTTCTCAAAGGACTTTTTGGAAATATCTCACAGTCTACTGCCAACACCGGGTCGTTAAGTATAGGTCTGTCCACAATAGCAAATTCGAGTGGGATTGTAGCTGGATCATCAACAACAGGCTACGAACTTTCTAACATTGCAGAAGGCCTAGGCCTGGAATAGAAGGACATACTGGAAAAATTCCTAATCAATAAAATTCCTAATCCTGCCTTGAATAACTGCCTAAAGGATATCGGTTTCGTCTACATTCGTTCTGTTTGTTTATTTGCGGCAATCCCGTTGGAGAGAGTTGAACTCCCAACCTATCGGTATCTTCCTTGGAAGCTTGTGTCCAAGATTTCAGGCTACAGCCGATCGCTCTGCCATTGAGCTACAACGGGTTTAAAACTGATTTATAGCTTTACTTATTTATATCTTGGGTTTGCTTCCCTGGCTGGCATTTCTTATAATGTTTATTCCGCAAAATTTTAATCCATTTTTATATTTATCAGTTTTATAAGATTCTAAAGAAGGAACGTGGGAAATGGCAAAAAAGGGAGCACCTGTTTCAAAGACTGGTACTAAAGCTAGAAAACCTGAGACAGATTATACCCATAAGCATAAGAAACAGAGAATATACGTGCCCCTTACCCTGTATTACATAAAGGATTTTCTCAGGGACATTGCAAACCACAAATATTTTCCAAGCTCAATCCTCTCGATATTTGCATTGATAAGCGTAGCAATAGCATTCCCGTTTTATCCTATATTGATTCTGATACCACTGATTATAGCCCTTTTCCTGCTCTCTAGAATACATCCCCTTATAGGGCTAACAGGACTTATGTTCTTCGCCATGCCCATGATAGTATACCAAGCTCCGCTCCTGGCATGGTTCTATCTGATATTTGTCGGATTCTCAATCCTTGTAGGATACAAATACGCCGACGCCGCAAGCGTCTTATTTGCATTGACAGTGCTTCCATTCTCATATCTGGGATATATAATCGAGATACCTGCCTTCGTCATGTCTGTACTCTTTTTAGGATTCAAGCGCAGTGTTGTTGTGACATCTGTATTCATTGTGTTGGTAGTGATGCTTTCGGGGCTCACCGGCATACATAACACGGCTCCTTTCTTTTACAACCAGGCAGGATTCAGGTCTGCTTTCTCGAGTACAGGCCTCTTCTCGATGCTATCTCCGTCCAAGACTGCTCCTTCATTATCCTCTTTCTTCTCTGCGTTGTATTCCTCGTTTTCAACCTTTTTCAGCATAAGCGTATGGGGAAATCTTTTCGGAGGAATATATCTTGCTATACTCTCAATATTCTACAACCTTGAGCTCACAGTCCTCCAATTGATAGTCTGGCTGATAACCGTCTTTATCATAATAAACCAGGTTGTAAACAGCAGATCCGAGTACAAAGGGACTACGGCAGGATTTTACAGCCTTATAATTCTATTCACATTCGCATTCGTAAGCTATGCTTTCGGCACAGGATTCAATATAGCAAACATCTTCGGGTTCGTGCTGGTAGGGCCCATAACCTTCATACTTGAGCTTAACGATGTCAATATAGTGCGCGCGCTGGAGATGATGAAAAAGGATTTTCTCGATATCTTTGGAGGTGCCCTTGAAGACCTCACTACCGGCACACATGAAACATTTGGCGACATAGCAGACTACAAGGAAACAAAACAAGAACTTATCGAAGCTGTCCTTGAACCAATGGAGCACAGAGAGATAAAAGGAGCATACAACATAAAGCCTGCAAAAGGCATACTCCTTTTCGGCCCTCCGGGAACTGGCAAGACAATGCTTATGCGTGCGGTATCAAATGAGACGCGTTCGAAATTCTTTTATGTAAAAACTTCCTCACTGATATACAACAGCGATGCGGAAGGCAGTCTCTCAAGGATATTCAGTACCGCTAAAAAGAACACTCCGGTAGTGCTTTTCTTCGATGAAATAGATGGAATTGCAGGAGCAAGAGAACTTGCTGGAAACGAAAATACCAAACTTCTGCTCTCAATGCTTTTATCGGAAATGGATGGCTTCCAGAAACTTGACGGAGTCGTAGTAGTGGGCTCAACCAACGTACCTGAGCTTCTTGACCACAGCATCATGCGCCCGGGGAGATTCGACAAGATAATCTATGTTCCTCTTCCTGACAAGGATGCAAGAATAGAGGTATTTAAATATTATTCAAAAAAATACCCGATGGCGTCAGACATAGACTTTGAGAAGCTCTCAGAGATAACCCATAGGTTCTCAAATGCAGACATTGCTAATGTCTGTTCTGAAGCCGCAAGACATGCTGCGAGTGTTGCCTTAAACGAATCGAAAGTGATGAAGATTGACACGGAAGATCTTGAAAGAGTAATACGGCATACCAAGCCTTCAGTATCACTGGCCAAGCTTGAGGCTTATGCAAAATTCAGGATGGATTATGAACGAAGAATGTTCCAGAAAGAAGAAAAATCAGATACTCCTTCAGTGTCAATGGAAGACGTTGTAGGTATGGAAGAGGCCAAAAAGGCACTCTATGAAGCCTTAGAGATTCCCATACTGCATCCAAAGCTTCTTAGCGAGTACCATATACGCTCAATAACCGGTATACTCCTTTTCGGCCCTCCGGGAACTGGCAAGACAATGATAATGAAGGCAATATCAAACAAAATAGGCAACTACAAAACGATAACAATATCAGGAGATGAACTTATAGAAAAAGGATATGAGGAAGCTGTGGAGATAATAAGGGACATATTCAACCGTGCAATAGAAAACTCCCCATCGATTATAGTAATCGATGAAATCGATTCTTTAGCGCCGAAGAGGGATGGGAATTCAGAAGCGGATGTGAGAATAACCGGAGAGTTCCTCAGGCAGCTTGATAGGCTTCAGGAAAGTGGCGGAGTAATAGTGGTAGGCACAACAAACAGGCCGGAAGCCATGGATCCCGCAATGATACGTCCGGGCAGATTCGACAAATTGATATTTGTAGGCCCTCCGGAAAAAGAAGACAGGGTCAAAATGTTTCAGAAGAATCTGGATAATGCACCGCTCTCAGACATAGATTTTGATAAAATATCCGGGGAAACTAACAACTATACGGGAGCAGACATAGCAAACATATGCCGGGAAGCTAAGATTAATGCTCTTGAAGAACGTATAAAATCAGGCAGTACAAAAAGGATAACCACTGAAGATCTGCTAGATATAATAAAGAAGACAAGACCATCTGCTCCGGAAAGAAGCCTTGGAAAGTTTGAGTCATTTATGTATCTTCACGGAAGAGCCTAGATCCAGACAGATCTCTTCGGCTTGATCAGGTTCTATAACTTATCATGCGGCGCATTATTATGAATTCAGAGATGAAGTAGAGCACCATCTTCCTGATTGGTCTTGGACTAACTAACATAAATGGAAATAGATATGATATCCAGGCATCTATCTCCAGAATTTGATATATGTATACACTATCGCAAGCGCTATTCCTAGAAGCAATAAGAGATATATTGTATTATAATCGTGGTAATAAATATTGGAGAAATAGCCTGTTACCTCGCTTTGGAGAGATTCCTTAGATGTGAAAGAAAAGGAGAACTGAGAGAGGGGTTCCTGCGAATACCATGAAAAAGAGGTAAAGTTCTTATAATCTCCGAGGAATGAGGGTGCAGGAGAGTCTGGAAGAGGGTATACCTTAACGAGTTCAGAACCTGCAGGTATTATTATATTGAAACGGTAATTAGGAGGCAATGCCTGTCCATTTATGGTATACTCGAAATTCAATACGCTGTTGTTGAATGTATATTCGAACTCTCTTGGCGCTATATTCTTCATATCTGTAACGTTATTGACGTAATAGCTCATGGTAAGTATTGCCTGGCCGCCATAAGGCTCAAGTATGAGCGGGCCGGGAAGGAAGGTAAAATCATAAGTGCTTCTCTTATAATTTATTATATTCTGAACAAGATTCGTAGCATATAATGTTTTCTGCCAGTCATTCAGAGTAAGGCCTATGGCGTTGCGATTCTTGGTATATTGGGATACAGAACTGTTGCTAACATAAACATCGAATGTCTCAACAACATGTGCGCTTGTGTTGCTATTGAGCACAACTGTGGTGTTGACAAAAGTAATATTATAATAGGCCTTTACATTTCCCAGCAGAACCAGCAGGAAAAGGCCCATCACAAGATACCCTACTCTCATCAAACCACTTCAATCGTTATTCTAACAGTTTACATTATTATATATTTTTGCTTTGTCTGCCTGCTGTTGCATAATCCGGAAAGATTCCAAAACAGGTATTTTATGACGTTTTTTCCAGATTTGCATATCCCACAAAATGCTGAGATTATGAAATCAGGCCATGCTTTACAAATTATTGAAAAGCTCTTCCAGATTCATGTAGAATGAGCACATTAAGATATAGCCCTGCCCAGATTCGAACTGGGGTTACCGGGTTCAGAGCCCGATGTCCTTGACCACTAGACTACAGGGCTACAGTCTTCCTTTTATATCTTATCAAAGCAATTTATAATCGTTTCTGAAAAAATATAAGCTAGTGTGACAATGTATAGGATGGCACCTTCCAATCAAGAACTGCAGGACATGATAATAGCAGATGTGGCTTTGTCGGTTGCATTTAGCATATTGCTGAGTGCTGGAAATACGGCAAAACTCTCCTTTTGCGGTTTATCTTCAGGTGTTTTTGGGGCATTCTGCAGCAATCCGTTTCTCTTTTATCTTCCCATATCATTTGTAGCGGTCAGTTTCTCATTCATCCTTCACGAATACATGCATAAGAGAGTAGCCCAGCATTATGGTGCGATAGCTGCATTTAAGAGGTCAGACATGGGAATAGTAATCGCACTGGTTACATCTTTTCTTGGATTTCTCATGGCACTTCCTGGAGCTACAATGATATACACAGACAGGTTTACCAAGCGCCAGGATGGAATCACTTCCGTAGCAGGACCTCTTACTAACTTTGCAGTATTTATTGTATTTTATATAGGAATGTTTGTCTTTCAGCAAGGATATATGAATCTGCTAATGGGAACTACGGCATTCATAGCACTATGGCTTGCATTTGTAAACATGCTGCCAATACCTCCGTTAGACGGAAGTAAAGTGCTTAGATGGAACAAGCCGGCTTACTTTATCATAATAATTACAGTGTTTGCACTCTTGATACTTCTTGAAGGTCTGGCAATACTCCCAAGCATAGCAATAGTCTTTGTACTATCAGTGATTATGTCACTTTTCTCCAGCAGGATACTATTTTTCTAATGCCTAATATGCACTCCGCTCAGATCCGGCAATGCATTACCCAGAGCAGAAGAAATGCTTACTTCAGGTCTTCTCTCGCTCCAGTTTACTATTGTAATATCAATCCTGGCTATTTTTTTTCTATTGTTTCTGATTATTGATATCTCAGTATGTCTGTCAGCAAACGCCTTATGCTCCAGCCAGTCCGCAATTCTCTCTCTATGTTCATTACCAAAATAGTCATTATCTCTTACTGCACCATCCCTCACTACGAAGGCGAAATGAATCGAATCGGCTCCTTTTCTTATAATAAGAAATTTGCTATTGCCTCGTACTACTCTCATTACTTCCTCATGCGTTTCGAGGTTTCTAACAAACAGGCTTCTTTCGGTCTTGTGGGTTTCATGGTGTTTTTCCATTCAATCATAAGATGATTTCTGTTTAAGATTTAAATTCATGTTCTACAAATTCTAGTTTAGTCTTATAACAAGCAGATGATTATTATAATTATGATAAAATATTAGAATTACTAATATCATGTTAGTATAAATATGTGGGATTGGATTCTTTTAGATATTCTATTATTATTTTAGAGAGATATACCATAATGGCTATATATCTGTAAATTCAGATGTAATGTCATGGAAACTAAACTAAGAGAGAGTTCAGAAGAAAAGCGTTCGAGTATAGGCTTAATACTTAGGACTACTGCATTATCTGTTGCAGTGGCCGGAAGTATAGCTTTACTGCCTTCTACACTTAGCGTGATAGGCAATACCGGAATCTACGAAGAATCTTTGAAATCAAATACTGTTAGACAAGACAATTCCACTAATGTGCAACAGAAGAGTAACGGACATCTGAAACACACCCATATGAAAGCGACAGTCAAGGTAGACCGATCAGAGACTGTCACGATGAGCCCAGATCATAGAAAGATCACATACACTTTTAAAGTTGATAACAAGAATGTGGCCCACCTGCTTACAGCGACTTCCAAGGGAAAATTGCCTGGGAAATATTATAGGTCTGAGATATACTTCGACCTTTCCATTGGAGTAGTTAATCTGGACATCTACAATGAAGCTGCCAGAGATTCTGTTGCATCTGGTATGTTCTTTATAGATACAATAGCTAAAAGAGGAGACAAGGTGACTCTTGAGATAGCTTATTCAAACACAGGGGAAAAGAACGCGGTGGAGATGGATATACTCAATAATACTAAGAAGACAACATCATATACTACAGGCCCGATCTCATTGCCGATAGGAAGCAGCTTCGAGGCATTTACAGCTGAAAAGATGATAATAAAGAAAGCGCCTGAGACCGAGCCACAAGCGCCCAAGGAGAAAAAAGTCCATCCGAATACCCCTATAGACCCACATAAGGAAGCGGAGCTGCATAGCTATCTCTTAGCAATGGTAAAGGATTGAAATTTCATGATTATGAAATTAGGATTTGTTGGCATTTGTTTTAATCCGTTTTCATTTTTATGATATGAAAGTAGATTTGGAAAAAGTATCTCATTTCAAATTAATGAGAATTAACTGGCTATTGTGAAGCCATCCCTATTATTTAAGAAAGGAGATATTTTTTCAGGCATTTATTCACAAGGGCCTTTTTTGTATCATATCTATGAAAAATGAAAATATCATTTCAATAAAATGAAATTACATATGCTTCATTTAAAAGATCATCAGTTTTAGGCATTATGATAGTTCCGACGACAAAATTACCGCCTAATTTTAGCTTCAAGCTCATTATTTTCACCATTCGATAATTTATATGGGTAGAAGATCTTGCAGCCTTGGGCAATTCTGTTCAATCCATGCATTGATAAAATACTATTAGATTTTCTAGTATAATTCATACCAGATTCAATATTTCTGGCAACGCAACGCCTGGAAACCTGGCAGGTTTTTGGTTAAGTTTTTCTATAAGTAGCAAGACTCTTATTCTTACGAGAAAATTCAGGATTGGGTTTTTGATCTACAGATGCTTGCAATTAATAAATTGAAAATAGGCATAATAAAATAGATATAATAATATAGTTTAATATTTATTCAGGAAGGAGTATTAGGATATTTAATTCGGTAAGGAGTACTAGGGTAAAAGTTAACAATTCAAAAACATATTAGAAATACTAAAATACTATTATCTTTGGCAAAATATTTATATCTATAAAGAGAAATCACTCTCTGATAGTATGGATAAACATATTGGGAGGAGGGAAATTAGGGGTTCAAGCTGGAAGTTGCCTATAGCCTTAGCTGCAGCTGTTGTTGCGACAGAGCTACTTGCCATGGATGTAGCATATGAAAGAGGGCGTTACATGAGAACAGTAAAAAATGATCCTGTTGTACATCTCCTGAATAAAAAATGTGATCCGGGCCTTTTAGACCTAAAGGAGGCGGATCTCTTGATTAAAGGATGCAGGGACGCTGTCCGGAAGGAATAGAATACATAATCTTATAAAATATTAGATTTTCTATTACTTTTTTAGAATTGTCTTATTTTCTTCTGATAGACTATCTCATCACTGGACAGTAAGTTTTGATCCTGAAAGCAAAAATGTACTTGGATCTACGATTCGCGACCAAGAATATCGCAAGAGACCGGCTGACAGGCGCCCTGTTCTTACTGTAACCATGATTCTAGACAGGGAAGTTTTGGCCAATACTGATAGTGATGTAAGTATAGATTTTGCTGGATTAGTTCAGCCTTTAGTTGACGCCAGTAAGCTAGGGGTTTATATAAGTCAAACGCGAGCATTATTTGATGTTGGGACTCTTGAGGAATTTCAGGAGGCAGAGGCGTATTTCAAAAGGTTAAGGCGTGGGTAATGTAATGGAAAGAATATTGTTTGAGGGTGGGCCAGTAAAAATAGAAGCCGAGGAAGTAGAGATAAATGGAAATAAACGGGAATTTGTCAGAGTTGTCCAACCTGATTTCGTAGTAATTCTTGCAATATCAGATGGCAATGTCTTCTTGGAAAAGATGTACCGACGTGGGATTAAGAAAGATAGTTACGAACTTCCTGCAGGATTTATTGAGGAAGGCGAAAAACCAGAGGATGCAGCAAAAAGGGAACTGGAGGAGGAAACGGGGTTCAGACCATCTAAAGTCACGTTATTGTTCAAGGCATACCAGGCACCTGCAAGAATATCAAGCCTCATCTATTTCTACTTGGCTGAAGGATTAGTAAAAGGAGAGAAGCACCTTGACGAAGGAGAACAACTAAACAAGATGAATGCATTCACGGTGAGCCTTGATAAATTTGAATCGATGGTTAAAGACAACATAATAGAAGATCAGATGAGTCTTGTTGCATACCTGCATTATAAGAAATACAGTACTTGTTTAACTCTGGCATAAATTCGAGAGTAACATCTTCCTGAGTTCTACATGTGGCCTGCAACACGTACGGAGGCGAAATCCCCTATAAACATATTGCCTATAGCCTTAGCTGCAGCTGTTGTTGCGACAGAGCTACTTGCCATGGATGTAGCATATGAAAGAGGGCGTTACATGAGAACAGTAAAAAATGATCCTGTTGTGCATTACTAAATAACTTCAAATATAGCAAAGGGATAAAAACATATAATTGCATTGTTTAGTAGTAAGGCGTTTCTGAATTTCATGAAACGATATTATAATTTTATAAGGCTAGGCTGATACCTAACCTGAAACAAGGTACATCTATGGATATCTCAGATATGTCATGGGCAGAGAAATACAGGCCTCAGCTTCTGGGAGAGGTTATAGGACAGGAATCGATAGTCTCAAGGCTTAAAGATTTTGTCAAGGCAAGGAATTTTCCAAACATGATATTCACGGGACCTGCAGGCGTCGGGAAGACAACTTGCGCAATGGCCATGGCTAGAGAGCTATATGGGAATAGGATAGCCGAATCTTTTCTTGAACTGAATGCCAGCGATAGCAGAGGCATAGATGTTGTAAGGGGAAAGGTAAAGGAGTTTGCCAGAACTATCTCCATGGATAACGGCACTGTCAAGATAGTCTTTCTGGATGAAGCCGATGCGCTTACATCTGAGGCACAGCATGCCTTAAGGCGCACTATGGAGAGATATTCCTCCGGAACAAGGTTTATAATGAGCGCAAATTACTCAAGCAAGATAATAGATCCCATACAGAGCAGGTGTGTTGTCTTCAGATTCAAGCCGCTCAAGGAAGAAGAGATGAAGAAGTATATACTCAGGATTGCTGAAAAAGAAGGTTTTACCGTGAACGACAAAGCAGTTGAGGCGCTTCTGTATGTCAGCGACGGAGACCTGAGAAGGCTGACTAACACAATGCAGAGCGTGGCAGTCTCAGGCAACGGGATAACTGAAGAGGCAATATATGATATAGCTGCACGTGCAAGACCGAAAGAGATAGTTGCCATGCTAAGATATGCTATTTCAGGAGATTTTGAAAAGGCAAGAAACGAGCTGAATACGCTTATACTTATACATGGAATGAGCGGCGAGGACATACTTCTGCAGTGCTACAGAGAGGCCATGAATCTCGACGTAGAGGACAAAAAGAAATTGAGGATTATAAGCAATATTGGCGAATGCAATTTCAGGATAGTAGAAGGCGCTAATGATAAAATACAGTTAGAGGCAATGCTTGCCAATTTCGCTCTTTTGAAATGAAATGGGTTTTATTCCTTAGAAAAATGTTAGGCTTAGATTAAAATATTCTGGCGAAAATTATGGATGAGGCAATTGACATACATGTGCATATAGGCGAAGACAAAGATGGTGCTAAACAGAATCTTGCACAGTTGAAGAAGAACATGGCAGCTTACGGCATAAGCCATGCTGCAATATTCCCTTTCGATGAAAAGGAAGGAAATCTCGTAAAGGCAAGCGAACGGCTTCTTGGAGTTAAAAATAGACAGTTTCTTCCATTTCTCAGATTTGATCCGAAACAGGTAAAGCCAGGGCAGATAAACGCCTCGCTTTCAAAAGGGTTTTACGGTGTAAAGCTTCATCCCAGGGCACAGAATTTCGATCCTCTCGACAGAAAATATTATTGGATATACAAAGAGATAGAGGAATCAGGAAAGCCAATATTGTTTCACACGAGAAAGACAGTACCTACATTCATGCGCTTCAAGAAATACAAGGCCTCGTTTTTTGATCCTGACAGGATAGTCAAGCTTGCAGAAAAGTTTCCAGATGTAGATTTTATCATAGGGCATTTTGCAGGGTTATCCTGGAAGGCTCTTGAAAGTATAAAGACCAAGGACAATCTTTACACCGAGACTTCCATATTCGGCACTACATTTGCGGTAAGAAGAGTCGCAGAAAATATAGGAATAGAAAAGATACTGTTCGGCTCTGACAGCCCTTATTCTGACCAGGAACTTGAACTTCTTAAAATTAAAAAATCAGGCCTTGGAAAGAGTGAGATATCGAAGATTCTCTCTGGAAATGCAAGGAAATTATTCAAGTTATGATTCTTCTTCTGAATCAGAATCTTCGTCCCTCTGCCTGAAGCCGCAACTGCATCCGCAGCTGCAGTTTTTCTTGCAGACACATCCGCCATAGCAGCCGCACCTGCATGCTCCTCCACATTCACATCCGGATCCCGGACCTTGGTTTGGCATGATAAAAGTATTTCCCAAAAAGTATAAAAGATGTCCCTTTTCAATATATCCAAAACGTATGAAAGGCATGGAAGGAATCCGCAAGTCACAATCGGCAATGGAATACCTGATGACCTATGGCTGGGCCATACTCATCATCGCTGTTGTGCTCGGAGCGCTATTTAGCCTCGGAATCTTCAATCCAGCATTTCTTGCGCCAAAGGTCCAGCCTGGAAGCTGTCAGGTAGAGCGGCCTAATGGCCCTGGAACTTCAGCATACATCTCTATTCAGGGCAATTGTCACAACGAACTTCCTGAATATGTGGGAGTTTTCAACCATAAATATTCGATAGTAATTAATACGCAGACATCTGGGTCTGGTACCTTAGCGGCTCCACTTAACAATCAGCCAGATTTTACAATCACAGCATGGGTAAATCCCAACAACGAGAGCGGGATGAACATTTATACTGAAGGCATTCCTTCCATAACTTTACAGTTTGGTATCGGGAGTAATGTAGTCAATATTCCTTCCGGAGAAAGTTCCGGTATCGGTTTAGATGAATGGAATCTTAATAATCAACCAGACAACTGGGCAGGAGGCGCAGTGACATACACGGTGCCGCCTCATCAATGGACATTTGTAGCGGTAACTTTATCCAATGGCGGAGTGGGTACTGGCACCGAAACGTTTTATGTTAACGGACAGAAGATAGGAACCTCTTCCGGCCAGGAGGAGTACAATCCGGGCACTTACTATTTCGGAATCGGGAGCAATACCGGAGCTTACCTTGGCGGGACTCAGGGCACTCTCAGTTTCAATGGCTCTATAGCCAACCTTCAGATTTATAATGCGTCTCTGAGTCCTGCTGCAATAGCATATCTGTACAGGGCAGGCATAGGCGGAGACCCGACAAGCCTAAATCATCTTGTAGGATGGTGGCCTCTTAACGGAAACGCCAATGATTATTCAGGAAATGGCAATAACGGAGTTAATGCCAATATAATATACACAAACGGATGGACATACGAATATACCGCACCGTGAATTACATGAATTATAAATGTTTTTAATATTTTTTCCTTTAGGCCAGATATTCAAAACCCTTCTTTCTTTTATATTTTATGAAATGATTTTTTTCTTTTCTTTTTAGCCAAGATTCTTAAACTTTTATATTTAATATAGTCTGAAAGGCATGGAAGGAATCCGCAAGTCACAATCGGCAATGGAATACCTGATGACCTATGGCTGGGCCATACTCATTTTAGGAATAGTAGCATCTGCGCTGTTTGCACTTGGGATATTCAATCCTGGGCAATCGGCAAGCCAGATCTGCCAGCTTGAAGCCGGATTCATATGTGCCAATTACTACATGGTGCAAAACGGCATTTTAACGCTTAATATCATACAATCTACCACTGTTCCTGTAGACATAACAGCTATAGGATGCAATACCAACAGTACACTGATAAACACGCAGAATATCGTGCCTTATGATTACATGCCTATAGGCTCAAACGCCACAATAAATGTACAGTGCTATGATGGCTCTGCTCCTTTTTCAGGAAGGATAAACCAACTCTATCTAGGAAATCTCCAGATTAACTATACTGATGCCACAACAGGGTTTCCCCAGATAATATATGGAAATATAGCTGTACGAATATCCAGGTAATGCAGAAACCCGGATTTTCAACATGAAGAGTTATTTTTTATCTATGCTCTCAGTATTATCTAAAATCTGAAATGCTTTTCTGCATTCCTGACTGTTTTTTAGGCGGATTTCTGTTAAGAATGTCGACCTTCCCGAAAACGCCATCGTATCCTGGGATTATAGCTACCTTTCCGCTTCTTATGTTGCCTATGGCAGAAGCAAGCTCCCTGTCTGTCTTTGCCATCTCTTCCAGATCGAGATCAAGAAGTATTCTAAATTCACTGCCGAATTTCTGAATGAGCCCATCATATGCCTGCTTAACTGCCTCTGAGAACACAGTCTTGTTTTTAGTATAAGCTATTATCTCCATGAGAGGCATTGTTCTTACGAATGGAATGGCATCTTTTGGAGTATATCCTTCTTTCCTGTCTGCGAGCTCCTCTACCCTGTGCATGACCCCTATAGTCAGCTTTCTCCTGCATACAGGACATATTCCATTATATTTTTTAGAAGCCTCAGGATCGAGCGATATGCCGCATTTTCTATGCCCGTCGTAATGATACTTTCCTTCTTCCGGAAAGAATTCGATTGTCTTTAATATTTTCTTTTTAGTTATAGAGGATATTATGTCCTTGTATTCAGGCTGATCTTCATATTCTAAAACTATGGCCTCGCGCCCCAATTTAGGGAGGGAATGGGCGTCGCTTCCTGAAATCAATGTTATGTTGTCAAGTCTGGATACCCTCCAGTTCATGCTTGGATCTGAAGAGAGGCCTGTCTCTATTGCTTTTACATATGTATATTGGTCGCCGTAGGCTTCCTTCAGTGAAGCGTAGCCATAGCTTCCGAAAACACCGAACCAGGGAGTCCAGGCATGTGCACTGAAGACAAATGATTTTTTGTCCGCTTCGCGAACTTTTTCAACCAGCTCTTCGGGAGTTATATTGAGTATAGGCCTTCCGTCGCTCCTGAGATCTCCGTTGTTTTTGATCAGATCGTTGATCGATTCCGCTGCTGCAATATCAGGCGCCAGTATGCCGTGGTGTATCTTTTTGAATTTTTCTCCGTCTTTTGATATTGTGCATACCTCAGCGCTCGGAATGAATAGCAGTGACGTTGAGGTTCCCTTCAGCTTGTATACCTCGTTTTCCTCTTCGAGTTTTGTTTTCATTTCGGATATCCAGGAAGGGTGGGTAAAATCACCGGTTCCTATTATGCCTATTCCCTTTTCCAATCCTGTGTGGTTTATATTCTCAAGAGTAAGCGATTCGCTGCATGCTCCTGCATATTTTGAATGCACATGGAGGTCAGCTATATATTCCATTTTCAGAACCTATCGATTACAATTTGTATCCCAGATCACGAAGAAGTTTTTTTCGCTTGGCTCTGTCTTCATTCTGCTCAACGCCGCGTGGCGAAGATCCGTCTATAACTCCGAATATGGCCCTTCCCTGATCCGATTTGCCTACTATTATCTGAAGAGGGTTTGCGGTTGCGCAGTATATGTTAGCTATCTCAGGAACCGCCTTCAGCCTGCTCATGACATTTATCGGATAAGCAGATTTCATAAGTATAAGAAATGTATGCCCTACCGATATCTTCATCATTCCTTCTTCGGCCTGCTTTATCAAGACAGGATCATTTCCTTCGCTCCTTACTAGGCAGTCGCTGCTTGCTTCAGAAAAAGCAATCCCGAATTTTATTCCGGGAACAGAATCTACCATCGCCTCGTAAAGATCTTCTATGGTTTTTATAAATCCGGCATGACCCAGTATCATGTTGGTCTCCGGATCTTTGTCTACTCCCACATACTCAAATTTGATAGGCTCCATTATTCCACCCTGCAATAAAGATTAGAAGTAAAAGGATTTAAGACTCTTCCCAGAGAAGATGTGGCTTGCCAAGAGAGAATCCAATCCGTAATTATACCTTTTCGAGTATTATGGTGACTGAACTTACCTTCGATTTTGTGCCATCTTCGTTCACAAGCTCTTCGGAATTTATCAGGAGCTTTTCTGAACTTGGATTTTTTATAGATTTGAGGAACCTGTTTCTTGCTATTTCGGCAACATCTACAGCCTTTGATATGGAGTTTCCCCTGGCCTTTATGGCTACGCTTTTTGCACCGTTATTAAACTGGGTCACCACGGCAAGAACATAGTTCATTAATGGCTTTTTTCCAACATAGACTATATTTTCAGGTACAGGTTTTACCGAATCGCTTTCTTCGAGATTAAGTAGGATCTGCATTGCGCTGACCTTTGACATTGTGCCGTCTTCATTGCTTATCTCTTCAGTTGCAAAGGTAACGTTTCTGTTTTCAGGGTATCTCACATCCTGCAAAAATTTATTTTTGACTATCTCTACCACATCTACTGCTTTGGATATCGCGTTCCCCCTGGCCTTTATCCTGACACTCTTGAGACCTCCGTTGAATTGAGTTACAACCGCAAGGACATAATTCATGGATGGCTTTCTTCCTATCAATATGGAGTTGTCATTCCTATCTGTTTTTCTATCTTCCAAAATCCTCTCTTCGCTTTCCATTTTTCCACCATTTTTGTTTTAGTACTATTTCCACAGAGCATTTTTCGTTTTTGATCTTTAGCTATCATTCCGTTAGACCAGTAATCATATGGCACCATATTTAATAAAGATATAACTCTTCCGCATGTTACAGCTTTCTCGCGAATGTCAGATATGCAGTATGCATAAGTCCCATATTCGCAGGCCTTATCCCCTCCCGCCTGACAAGCATCTCCCTCACTATTACCTCTAAAGTATGAACATCTGCGAAACCGGTGGCGTTCAATCCCTCCACAAATGTGCCTACCTGTTCGGTGTGTGGGAGGTATCCTACTATTATTCCGCCTTTTTTTAGAGCTTTCGCGGCATTTGGCAAAATGCGCTCAGCATTTGGAATGTCAACAGTCATTATATCTGCATCTTCCTCGTCTATCTGCTCGCAGGCATCCTGATGCTTAAAGGCTATGTTTTCAACACCGAAAATTTCACGGTTTTTCTCCGCTATTCTTATAAAGTCTTCCCGTATTTCATAAGTGTATACTTTCTTTGCGACAATGGAGAGTGAGAGCGCAAGCCATCCGCTTCCGGTGCCTACATCTATGCAGATGCTGTTTTTGCTGACTCCGGTATATGACATTATTATGCCTATGTCTTTGGGCAGTATAACCTGTGGCCCGCGCTTCAGCTTTCTATACATCTGGGGATAAATAAACATGCTATCATTCTTCAGTCTCGCTCTTCTTCTTTCTCTGTCGCTTCACGCCTTTTGGTTTGGCATTATCTCCCTTCTTCCTTGCTTCTTTCTTTACCGCTTTCTTAGCTTGGTGTGCTCCTGCTTCTGTTTTTTTAGTATCAATTTGCTTTGAATCGGGATTGCTTGCTGATTGTACTGCGTTGTTGGGGATTTTAGGTGCTTCCTCCTTCTTTTGTTTCCAGTTCCGCTTTGTTTCGCAGTCGGGGTTTACACACATCTCGTATACTTTTCCTTTTGCAAATACCTTTACTCTTGGAGCTCCACATTTCTCACAGGTCTTGCGCATGGGTACTATCCTGGCGTATTGCGGCAATGGGTATGAATTATTGCATTCTGGCCAGTTGCTGCACCCTACGAACTGCTTGTTGTTCCTGGATTTTTTTATTATAAGGTCTCCTTTTCCGCATTTGGTGCATCTGCCAAGCATATATGCGACCTCGCTCTCCTTTAGTCCGGCACTGAGGCCTTTGCCTATCTCCCTGCCATTCTTTTTGAAGGATTCGACTACCTTTGTTATTATCTGCTTGCCCTCGTTTATTACCTCGTCTTTGCTCTTCTGGCCTTTGCTTATCCGTTCCATGTCTTTTTCGAGGTTCCTTGTCAGATCTTCATCGAGAATGTCAGGACAGTAGGCATTAAGGCTTTCAAATACGCTCATCCCGAATTTTGTTACCTCTATCTTCGCATTTATGATATATCCCCTGTTGAATAGCGTATCTATTATGGATGCTCTGGTAGCCTTTGTTCCGAGATCCTTTTTTTCAAGAAGGGCTATCAGGCTTGCCTTTGTATATCTCTTAGGGGGTTCGGTCTTCCCTTCTTTCATATGTATCTTGTCTGGTGTTATTGTCTCACCTTTGGAAAGCGCCGGCATTGCGTTTTCCTCAGGCTTGTAGTAATTGTATATCTCCATCCATCCCTTGGATTTTATGACGTTGCCGCTTGCAGAATATTCTTCACTTCCCGCGACAAGATTGATCTTGGTGTTAGCGATGGTGGCAGGATCGTCAAAACAGGCAAGGAATCTTTTTGCTATGACATCATAAACAGATTCTTCTTCTGATGACATTTTTTTCGGAAGCTCCCCTGTAGGATAGATTGCAGGATGCGCCTCGTCTTCCTTGGCTCCTTCCCTGGGCCTGTATTTTGCTCCTGAGATAAGTTTTTTGGCATGGTGCTCATACTTAGGATTTTGTGACATCATGGATATTATCCTAGGCAGATTTAGAGTTGCAGGAAGCTTCTGCGATGCTGTTCTCGGGTATGAGATATATGATTTTTCATATAATGACTGAGCGATTGCCAATGTCCTTGTGGGGTCCATCTTCAAGGCCCTGCTGGCCTCCAATTGCAGCGATGTGAGGTCAAAAGGAGGGAACGGATACCTTGTCTCAAGGCTTTCATTGATTTCTTTTACCTCGACCTTGCTTCTTTCGGTCTCCGCCAATGCAGACTCGGCATCCTTTCTCTCGAACATGTTTCCTTTTTTGTTCTGAAAATCAATTCCCTTGAATTTCACTATTACTGTCCAGAAAGGCTCAGACTCGAAGTTCTTTATCTCAAGCTCACGTTTTGAGAGTATTCCCAGGGTAGGTCCCTGAACTCTGCCTATACTCATTATCTTTTTGACTCCTGCAAGATAGAGGGAATTCATCAAAACCCTGCTCATGTTTATGCCCCATATCCAGTCAAGCATATGTCTTGACTCCCCTGCATACATGTTGTTGTAATCGAATTTCTCAAGATTCTCATATGCCTGTTCAAGATCAGGCTTTGTAGTTGTTGAAAACCTCATTCTACCGAGATTTGGCGTTTTCTCCGCCAGCTCCTTGTTCGGATCCCTGTTTATTATATCTTTTATCAGATTTGAGCCTATTATAGTGCCTTCTATGTCGTAGTCGCAGGCGTTTATAAAGAAGGAGCACTTTCTCCCTATGATCTCAATTGTATCAAGATACTTCTTGGTAAAGTATGCATTCTTGTTCACTTTGTAAGAAGGAGCCCATTCTATATCGAATGTCGGAAGGGTGTAACCCTTCTCTTTCTGGTGCAGGGAGAAGAGATGTCCTGCTGCAGGAACGACATATATCTTCTCGCCCTTCCGCTCAAATTCGTAATATACTGCCTGGTTTAATACATTTGTCTTAGGTTTAGTATCGCTCAGGGATAGTGCTATTCTCAGTGCTACGCTGGGCTTTTCCGCTATTATGAGTTTCTCCATTCTATCCTATCTGCTATTTCTTCTCCTTCTTCTGTTTAGGCTTTGGCTTTGTCTGGTCCTTTTCTTCAGAGCTCTTCTTGTCTCTGGATATTCTCAATGACATGTATAGCTCAAGGCATAGCGTTATTATAGCAATCGCATAGAAGATTACTCCGCCTCCAGTGTATACATATGCAAGTATCGCTATTATGCTGAAAATCACAACTCCTGCTGCAACTGCGAGCGAGGTCCTTTCACTTTCGCTATATTCCATCAAGACACATTACTACTTGTCTGAATGCTCAAAGATAAATACTTTTGGTTTATATGCCGGATTTGGAGCTTGATAGTTATATTATGGCGGCTCGTCAAAGAGATACACCCCATACTGCGTATGTTATTATGTGTGCTATGAAATACAAAAAAATCGGAGAGAGGATTCTTTGATCTGTTTCAATAGCATCACAGATATTTTGCATCTAATGCCAGGCAAAAAAGATCAAGCAGATTCATCTTTTCCAGCATTATTTCCAGTATGCCTGGGGCCGTTTCCATCGATTTCTCTCTGGAAAGGCGGCCTCAGAATACCGGCGATCTCCATTCTCAAAGCGCCTTCGGCGTCTTCTTTTTCTGTGAGTCTCCCTTTAAGAATCTCCTATACACGACAACTGCTATCACTACAACCACAATGATGGCAATAATGTAGTTCTCATATGCGGAAATTCCGCTTGAAGTTCCACTGCTGACATCTGCAAAATAGCTGCTAGAACCGCTGTAGGTCTGCTGGGCAGCTCCGTCAGGCTGTTTCCACGTCTCATATACGGTTACGGGATAGGTTCCCGGGGTTCCCCTTGAGTCTACGCTGACTATAAAAGTCACTTCCTTTGTCTGGCCTGGCGCAAGATCTTGTATGTAGCCGCTTCCCGAGACGGGTGTTATTGGATATGTACTTTGGAAGTTGAGCTGCAATCCCTCCGCTGTTGTAGTTCCGGTGTTTGTTATGGTGAAGTTTATAGGAACTGCGGTCTCTCCCGGAATTAGATGGTATGTCGAATTTTCTATCTCGAATGTGGCCGAAGGAGCTATGCTTATGTTCAAGTCCTGTTCCTTGCTGAAAGCGCTCTCGTAGTTTGTAGAGTAGTAGTTCATTTCAGCAGTCAGCCCTGCGCTTCCTCCGGTATAGTTGCTCGCTGCCACAAGCACGCTCTCGGTAACCGACTGGCCCGGGGAGATGCTTCCTATAAAGAAGTTGTTCAATGAGCTGAGAAGGCTTATTCCTCCTTTAGGTGCAAGAATAAGGCTTACGTTTTTGGCTGTCCCGTATCCTATGTTTTGTACGCTTATCTGAAGCGATTGGTTATAACCCGAATATAGAGTAGATGGGTTTGCAGCGACTATTGAGGCTACAAGATCGGGATTCTGGATCTTGACATTTATGGTCTGGTTTATGCTCTGGTTGTATTCAGTGCCTTCCGAGGATTGGTATGAGACTAGCAGAGGCAGGTAATATGTGCCATTAGCTATCCTGCTATTGGCAAGGTAGGTGGCTGTCACCACTCCAGATCCTTCTGCAGGTATGATTCCAACGAAGAAATTCTTTGAGCCTATTACTGAGAAGTCGCTTGTGTTCTCAAGGCTTACCGTAACATTCCTGGCTTTCCCATATCCCGAATTTACAAGTGAGAAAATAACCTGCGAAGATTCCCCTGGAACCATATCTTGCGCTGATGGGTTTACCTTTATGTGAGGATTTCCATGCACATAGAAATTTATGGGCATTATAGAAGATCCGGTCACTGTAGTCGAAACTCCCGAAGTTGTCTGCGTGGTCTGGTATGTTGCAACAAGATTAAGCGAGTAATTTCCGGATGGAGTGTTCTTGGGTATGTGTATGACATAGGTAAAATACGATGTTGATCCTCCGTAAAGTCCGGGCCCTGCGCTGCTGAGCAGGTATGGGCTTGAAGGCGAGACATTCAGTATGGGGTAGCTTCCCTCCAATTCAAGATTTATGTTGTTAAGCGTGTATGTATACGAGTCATAGAGCTGCAGGCTTATTGTGACGTTGTCTCCTGCGTATATCGGATTGGGAGCTATCTGCAGATTGTAAACTGAGAGAGCATCTACGCCACCCTGCGAAGCGGCCACAGATGCTGCATGCAGAATCGGCACAGCAGTCATTGCTGCTATCGATATCAAAAGATAGATCCATATTCGTTTTTCCATGTTATCACATTATTTCATTTTTCATTAAGCATAAAGTCTGAGCCATTTAGTCTATAGTGCTCTTGAATAGGGCGAAGCTTATTATGATGCCCAATATTGCAAATATTATAACAACACTGAAGTCAAGGATGATCTGCCCTACTGGGAAGTATCCATTCAGCATGACGCTCCTTATGCCATTTGTCGCATATGTAAGCGGGTCGCCTATATTAAACGGCTGAAGGATGGGAGGAAACGAAGACGACGGGAAGAATGCGCCTGAAAGGAACCATGCGGGCATTGTTATAGACTGTGCCACTATGGTGTATACTTCTATGGTTTTTATCCTTGAGCCGAGCATTATTGCTATGCCGCTGAATGCTGCGCCTACAAAGAGTATCAGTGGAATTATCCATATGAGCCCGGCCACGCCCATCGCCACGCTTCCGCCTAGAACCAGGCCTAGTCCGAGGGCAAGTATCCCGTATATCATGGATTGGAGGGTTCCTGAAAAGAGTTTTCCTAAGACTATGGCATTCTTGTTTATAGGAGTTATGAGGAAGGATTTTATGTTGCCAAGCTGCCTGTCGACTATTATGGACATGCCTCCTCCGAAGACTGCACCAAACGCTACAGAAAACAGTATCACTCCGGCTATCAAAAAGTCCCTGTAGCTGCTGTTTGTTCCCTGTGTCGAGACTGCATTCACATCGCTTTGTATCGAGACGCTGCTAACCTGTCCTGTGCTGTATTTGGCTGCTGTATTTTCTATGAAAGGTATTGCCACACCGGATTCTGAGAACTGGCTTGTGGCATAATATACGTATACGCTGGGCTGGCCATCTGTGCTCTTCGGGAAGGACGGCAGTATGACTATCAATGAGGATATGCTTCCGGCACGAAGCATCGCCAGGCCTTCCTGCTCGTTTGTCACTGCCTTGATATTAAGTGTGCTTCCTGATTCCAGACTGTTCATAAACTGGTTCGATACCTGGCTGTTTGCATAATTTGCTACAGCTACAGGTATGTTGTTGACGCTGCTGCCCAGATTGCCTAAAAAGATGATTATGATAAGTGGAAACATCATCGAGCGGATTATATTTGTCCTGAGATTGCTCTTGAATATCAGCATCTCCCTTTTGAATATTGTTATTGAGTCGTATAGAAGTCCCATCTCATCTCCTCCCTATCAGGCCCATCTTGGCCATGTTCTTTCCGGCCTTCTGGTCTCCTGTTGAGTCTCTTATGCTGGACCCGGTTAGCTTCATGAATACATCATCCATTGTAGGAAGATGCATGCCTATTGTCTGGACATCTATCTTATTCCTTCTGAGTTCTTCGGCTACCTTTATCATCATGTCCATGTCTATATTATTGGTAAGCACAAAGAGGTCATCCTTCTCCTCGTATTCCATCTTCAGCTTGGATTTGAGGATCTTTGCTGTCTTCTCTCTTTCGTCTTGGTTTACCTTGATGCTGAGGAGATTGCCTTTTGCTACTGTCTTTTTCAGCTCGGATGCTGTGCCGATGGCCATGACTTTTCCATGATCGATTATTGCTATGCGGTCACATAGCTGGTCGGCTTCCTCAAGATATTGTGTAGTTAGTATTATGGTTATGCCTTTGCTCCTAAGGCGTTTTATCTCTTCCCACATTCCGACACGGCTCTGTATGTCCAGGCCGGTTGTAGGTTCATCTAGTATCAGTATCTTGGGTTCCTGAATCATGGATTTTACAAGATTGAGCCTTCTCTGCATTCCTCCTGAGAATGTGCCTGCGGCAACATCTGCGAATGAGATAAGGTTTGCTTCGTCAAGGGCATGGTTTACCTTCTCTTCTATCCTATTCTCAGGGATGTGGTAGAGTCTTGCGAATATCCGGAGATTATCCCTTGCAGTGAGATAACTGTCCACTACAGTCTCCTGGGTCATGAAACCGATGAGCTGTTTTATCTTACTGTTTTCCTTTGAATTGTCATAGCCTTCTATTATTATCTTCCCGGAAGTAGGATGCAGAAGGCCCAGTATCATATTCAGCGTGGTGGTCTTTCCGGCTCCGTTCGGCCCCAGTATTCCGAATATCTCTCCCTTCTTGATTTTGAAGCTTATGTCTTTTACAGCTTCGAAGTCTCCGAATTTCTTCTGGAGACTGAATATTTCAATAGAGTATTGGTCAGACTGACTCATAATCCATCAACGCTTTTATATTTGATATGTTCTTCCTCATTTTTAGCTTGGTCTTCAGGTTCACTGCGGCGCCTTCCTTTGTTATATGGTATTTCTTCTGGATTCGTTTTCCAGAGACCTTCAATTCGGCTTCGACAAGTTTTATAGATTCAAGGGAATTGAGGACATTGTATACCTCGCTCTTCCTGACTGAGTTGAGCACCGGGAGGTTAGCCTCCCTTAATTTTTTGTATAGGTCGTATGGATATGATTCTTTTCTTGATATTCTGTTTAGAATTACGAATTTGAGCATCCAGTTCCTCAGTGAGTTGTCTATATGCTTGCTTATGTTGTATTCTGCTGAATTATCAGGTAGCATCGTAGCACATGGTATAAAATTACACTATTCTAATAGTAGAATAATCTATTTATAGCTATCGCATCCTGAAGAATCGAAGAAGCAATATTAATATTTATGCAATGAGGTTATATAATGAGTTTATGATTAATTACCAGGAGATAGAAGAGAAGTGGAGGAAGGCGTGGGAAGACTCGCATCTGTTTGAAAGCGAAACCGACCACAGGAATTCCTATTTTGTCACGGCTGCATTCCCATATCCTAACGGGCCGCAGCACATAGGCCACCTGCGCACATATGGAACTGCCGATGCGCTTTCAAGATACAAGAGAATGAGGGGATACAATGTCCTCTACCCTATGGGATTCCATGCTACTGGAACGCCTGTTTTAGCCCTCGCAAAGAGGATAAAGTCGGGAGACAGGGGATTAATCAATGACCTCAAAGTATTTCATATACCTGAAGAAGACATAGCAAAGATGACTGATCCTGTTTTTATAACAAGGTATTTTATAGAGGAGATACAGAGAGGCATGAAAAAGGCAGGATACAGCATAGACTGGAGGAGAAAGTTTGTCTCTACAGACCCTGCCTTTAGCAAGATGGTGGAATGGCAGTTCGACATACTTAATAAAAAAGGATACCTTACCGTTGGAAAGCACCCGGTAGGATGGTGCCCGAATGAGAATAATGCAGTAGGGATGCATGATACACGCAGGGATGTTGAGCCTGAAATAGAGAAGGTTACAGCAATAAAGTTCAGGATTGAGAATTCGGATAGATATGCGGTATGCGCTACATTCAGGCCTGAAACCGTAGGAGGGGTTACCAACCTTTTTATAAATCAGAATTCGAAGTATGTCAGCTGCAGGGTTGAAGGAGAGGAAGGCGAGTATATTCTTGCCAAAGCCGCAGCGGAGAGCCTTGCATACCAATTCAAGATGGAAGTTGTCCGGGAATTTGATGGCAGAGAACTTCTTGTCATGAGATGCATAAACCCGGAAACAGATGTTTCTATACCTATTTTTCCTGGTTTTTTTGTAGATGAAAAACTAGGCACAGGGCTTGTTATGAGTGTTCCGGGTCATGCCCCTTTTGATTATGTTGCACTGGAGAGATTGAGAAGCGAAGGTTATAATATCGGAGAAATCAAGCCGATAAAGGTCATTGATGTTGAAGTTGGAAGGTCTGCCGTGCCTTCAGAGATAAAAAAGATTCCTGAAAAGAAGGAGATACCTGCTATGGCATATCTTGAGGCTTTTGGTGCTGATCACTCCGCAGGCAACGACATAATAGAGCTGGCTACAAAGCTCGAATACAAAGAGGAGCTGCATACGGGAAGAATGTCAGTCAAAGGATATGAAGGAATGGGAGTTGCTGAGGCGAGGAAGGCTATCGCTGAAAGACTCAAGAAAGAAGGAGGAGCAACGGATCTTTATATGCTCATGAACGAATCGCAGGTTTTCTGCAGATGCGGATTTCCGGTGGTTGTCAAGGTGGTTGATAACCAGTGGTTCATAAATTACGGAAACAGGGAATGGAAGGACGATGTACGGGAGTATCTTAAGGAGATGCGTGTACTCCCTGAAAAGATAAGGAATGCGTTAGCCTCTGCTGTTGACTGGATAGACCTTAGGGCTGTTGTCAGATCCCAGGGACTTGGTACAAAGTTTCCGTTTGACAGGGAGAAGATAATAGAATCGCTTTCTGATTCCACAATATACATGTCATTTTATACCATATCTAACACCATAAAAAAAGTTGACCCGGAGAAGCTGAAAGCTGAATTTTTTGATTTTGTCTTTCTTGGGAAAGGAGAGCTTGAATCCGTTTCAAGGTCAACAGGTATTGAAACATCCATAATTCAAAAATCTAGGGAATCGTTTGAATATTGGTATAGGGAGACATCAAGGCATTCCGGACCTGACCTCATATTTAACCATTTGACAATGTATCTCTACAACCATATTGCCGTATTCGGGAAGGAGAGATGGCCCAAGCAGATAGTTGTAAGCGGGGTAGTCCTGAGTGAGGGTGAGAAGATGAGCAAGAGCCTGGGAAATATAACTCCACTGATAGAAGGCCTTGAGGAGAATGGAGTGGACCCGGTGCGTGCAGTCGTAATAGGCGGAGCGGATCTTATAAGCGACTCCGATTATAATTATGAAGCTATAAACGGAGTAAAGGATCGTTTTGAATATATCTTTAGCTTATGCGGCGATTCTGAGAAGTATCCTGCAGGGGAGCTCAAAAATATAGACTTCTGGCTTTATTCAAGAATGAATAGAAAAATTAAAACTGTTGCGGCTGCATATGAAAAACTGGAGCTCAGGGAGGTGCTTATTAACACACTCTACAATTCAGTGCTTGAATTGAAGAGGTACACTTCAAGAGGAGGAAAAAACGGGATAGTGGTGAGAGAATATCTTTCCAACATGGCATTGATGATGCAGCCGATAACGCCATATATGGCAGAAGAGCTTTGGCATAGGCTTGGCAATTCAAACCTTGTCTCCTCCGAGAGATGGAAGGATGCCGAAGAGGCTATGATAAGCGACAAGATAGAGCTTTACGAGAATCTGACTGAGGATTTGATACGTGATATGAAGGAGATATATCTGCTCATATCCAAGAAATCGGATTCCAAGATAGAAAATGCAAGGATAATAGTTGCTGATGATTGGAAGCGGAAGCTGAATGAAAGGATAAGAACAATGAAGAAAATGCCTGAGATAATGGAGTATGTGAAAAAGGAGAATGCCGTAGATATGGAGAAGGCATCGAAGTATGTCTCCTCAATGCTTAAGAAGATAGAATCCCTGCCTGTGGAAAATCTCACACAGGAAGAAGAGTTTGATGTATATATGCAAGCCAGAGATTATATCCGGGAAGCTCTGGGAATCCCTGTCGAAATAGAAAGAGAGGGAGAGTCTGAATCTTCAAGGGCAGACAGGGCACTTCCCCTGAAACCCAGCATAGACATAAAATAGGAAGCGTTGCAGTGGCCTTTCGGTATCAGATATGCATGTTTGTTATAACATCTCTAAAAAATCAGGATCTTCGAGATATTTCTTTATGGCATTCATGAAGATTACCGCATCAGCGCCGTCTACCACTCTGTGGTCAAAGGTCACAGACATTGGCATTATGCGCTGTACCACTACTCTCCCTTCTTCAACTGCAGGCATCTCCCTCATCCTCATTGCGCCTATTATTGCGACTTCAGGATAGTTTATCATGGGAACTGCCAGATAGCCTCCGCCGAGACTTCCTATGTTTGTCAACGTTATTGTGGAATCGCGCATCTCGTCTATTGATACGGTTCGGTCCCTCACCTTCTGTCCGAGCTCTTGTATCTCCTCGGCTATCTTTATTATTGGTTTTTTGTCTGCATCTTTTATTACAACAACCTTGAGGCCATCAGGGCCTTCTGCGGCAATCCCGATGTTGTAATATCTCTTTATTATTATCTCGCTTTTTTCCTTGTCATAGCTTGCATTGAATCCGGGACTATCCTTCAAGGCCTCTATTATAGCCTTTATTATAAAGGGCATGAAGGTGAGCTTGATCCCTTTAGATTGCATATCGGCTTTAGAATTCTCAACTATTGAGAACAATCGTGTTGTGTTTATCATCTCCATATGGGTTGCCCTTGGGATTGTCCACGACAGTTCCATGTTCTTAGCTATGGTCTTTCTCGTCATTGACATTTGTACACGTTCTATTCTCTCGCTGCTATTCTGGCTTGGATTGTTTGGAGGAACTGCCTTAGGCTGGGTGGATGCTTCACTTTGAGATTTTTGAGTGGTTTTGAGATTGAGATCTTCTTCTGTTATCCTCCCGTTTGGCCCTGTTCCGCGAATCTTAGAGAGATCTATATTTAGCTCCCTTGCAAGTTTTCTTACAGAGGGGGTAGCGAGTATCTGCTGGGGATGGCTAGAAGCACCAGAGACTGTATTTTCCCCTTTTGTGTTACCAGGATTTGCATTTTCGACTACATTGGAAGCGCTCTCTTCCTTGCCTATTGTTTTTCCTGTTTTTTCTTCAGATGTGTCGCTCCGGATTGGAGCGGAAACGCCTTTCCCTGTCGCTCCGATTTCCTCCTTTGTCCCTATATATGCGATAGTCTCTCCAACCTTTACTTTAGAGCCTGAAGAGATGTTTATTTTTATAATGCCAGATATAGGAGCAGGAGCATCTACTATGGCCTTGTCCGTTTCAACTTTGACTACAGGTTGGTCTTCTCTTACCGTTTCAAGATCCTTGACAAGCCATTCTCTTATCTGGCCTTCGGTTATTCCTTCTCCGACATCGACAAATTTAAGTTCTTTCATTTTATAACACCATCCTGCTCAGAGAGCCCGATTTTCCTCCAATCCATTCAAGAAGTCATAAGGCGGTCTATTGCCTTTGAGATCTTGGCCTCGTTTGGAATGTGGTAGTTTTCATAACCGGGAAATGGATATGGGAGACTTGCTGAACCTACCCTGACTATTGGAGCCTTGAGGTCAAATATAGCCTTGTCTGCAATTCTTGCGGCTATCTCAGCTCCCACCCCAAAACTTAGTGATGCTTCGTGCACAATTGCGACCCTTCCTGTCTTTCTTACACTTTTGAGTATAGCAGCTTCGTCAATAGGATTTATTGTCCTGAGGTCTATCACATCCGCATTCAGGTTCTTCTTCTTGACTACACTTGTAACTTCATGAAGCATTGTGCCGTATGTTATTATGGTAAGGTCTTCGCCTTCCCGGATCAGGTTTGCTTTGCCTATCGGAATCTCGTACATCTCCTCCGGAACTTCCTGCTTGAAGAGCCTGTAGAGTTTTGTAGGCTCAAGGAAGATGACAGGGTCATTCATTCTTGAGGCTTTTATCAAAAGGCCTTTTGCATCATATGGGTTCGAAGGCTCTACGACTATCAGGCCACCTATATGTGAGTAATATGCTTCAGGACTCTCGGAATGGTGTTCCAGAGTCCTTACTCCTCCGCTTACAGGAGTCCTTACTACCATTGGAAGGCTCATAGTCGATCTTGTTCTGGATCTGAATCTTGATGCGTGGTTTATAAGCTGGCCGAAGCCCAGAAACATGAAACCTGCAAATTGTATCTCTGGTATCGGATGCATGCCTGAAAGTGCCATGCCTATTGATGCTCCTATTATCCCTGATTCTGCCAGAGGCGTGTCTATTACTCTCCGCTCTCCGAATTTATTTATGAGACCCTCGGTTACCCTGAAAACTCCGCCATCTATTCCTATGTCTTCGCCGAGAAGGACTATTTTTTCGTTTTCTGTCATTATCTGCTCTAATGCATTGTTAATCGCAGTAACCATATTTGCCATCATTCAGTCACACCTTGCCAGAAATTATTTGCCTCGGCTTCATCAAGCTCTTCTTTGAGAGTCTCAGGCATGTAGCTATATACATGCTCATAGATACTCCTTGGGTTAGGCTTGAACTTTTCTGCCGTTTCGACTGCATTGTCTATCAATGCGGCATCTTCCGCAGCTGCTTTTTTCTCCATCTCTTCATTCCATAGGTTTTTTGATTCCAGGTATTTCTTCATTCGTGAAATAGGGTCTTTCTGCTTCCAGGCCTCTAGTTCCGAATCGGTCCTGTATTTTGTAGGGTCATCTGATGTCGTATGCAGACCCATCCTGTATGTTATGCATTCTATGACAGTAGGTTTTCCAGAGAGTATCGCATCCCGCGTTGCAGAGTATACAGCGATCACGTCATTCCCATCAACCTGTATGGAATCAATTCCGGCAGCGACTGCCTTCTGCGCAAGTGTCTGTGATGCAGTCTGCCTTGATCTCGGCTCGGATATTGCCCATTGGTTGTTTTCTATTATGACAATAAGAGGCAGCCTCCATACGCCTGCAAAATTTATGGCCTCGTAAAAATCCCCTTCGGATGTACCTCCGTCACCTACATATACTAATACAGAGGCTCCGGTTTTGTTGTATAGTTGGGCAAATGCCATTCCCGCCGCATGCGGAAGCTGTGTTGATACAGGCACAATTATCGGGGTTCCGTTTACCTCTTTTGGAATTATATTGCCTTCCTCGTAGCCTCTCCAGTAGACAAGCATGATATCCATAGGCATGCCTCTTGCAATGAATACCCCATGCTGCCTGAATGAAGGCACGAATATATCGGATGGCCTCATTGCAAGTGCACTGCCTATCTGTGTTGCCTCTTCTCCGAGAAGGGGAGCATATGTGACTGCTCTTCCCTGTCGTTGGAGGCTCAGAACCTTGGCATCAAACTCCCTTGATAGAAGCATCAGGCGATACATGCGAACAAGAGTGCCGGAATCGAGATCTTTTGGAAATAAGGATTCGTCTGCATTTCCGTTTTCGTCTACTACTCTCAGGAAATTTATTTTTGAGACGAATATTTCGGTTTTCAAGTATAACACCATGCAGATAAGAATCCAAATTTATGTGACGTCCTCCCACCCGTAAACGGTGTGGGCTTCCTTCTCAAGAATCTTGTCGTAGAACTGTTGTGCGAGAATCAGCCTTTCGTCTATCTCTGCCTGCCTTGTGGCATCGGGATAGATCCTGAATTTGTAGGCTCTTGTCAGTTCCATTGCATCACTTTTATATATGTACATCGGTATTATATTCCTTATTATAGCGATTTGCTTTCATCCCGCCGTAAAGCATGTAGGATTTGCCGCTCACGATATTAAATGTTGATTTGAATCTGACATACTCCCAGTAGCAAACAACATGTGTTTTCTCCAGATTCAGGTTCATGCAGTCGACGCAGCCATAAGAACGTGTTTTATCTGCTGTCAGTTTGGTATCATATTGTCGATTATAAAATTAGGGTCGTAAGGCATAAGGTCTTCGTATTTCTCACCAATGCCAAAATATAGAACAGGTATATCTGTCTCGCTGAGTATGGAGAGGGTATTGCCTCCTTTAGCGTCGGCATCTAGCTTTGTTAGGATTATCCCATCAAGCTTAATTATTTCATTGAATTGGTGTACCTGTTCAATCAATGAGTTGCCTGCTATTCCCTCGCCTATGAATATCTTTAGATCAGGATTTGCAACCCTGACCATCTTTTTCATCTCTTCCATGAGATTTTTATTGGTCTCCTGCCTTCCCGCACTATCTATCAATACTATATCTATTCCTGCCGCTTTCGCATGTGCGACAGCATCAAAAGCTATGCTTGCTGGATCTGCACCATACTTTCCCTTTATCACTTCGATTCCAAGTTTATTTGCGTGATGCACTGTTTGTTCGACTGCAGCCGCGCGGAAGGTATCGCTTGCCGATATCAGGCATGAGAATCCATTTTTAGACATGAGATCCGCTATCTTTGCTATAGTCGTTGTCTTTCCGGCCCCGTTTGGTCCTATGAATAGTATTTTAAGTGGAAGCTCTGCGTTTCTTTTCTTGTCCGATGCGATCTCTACCAGGCTCTTTGTCGATACATGGCTTAATATGGAGAGTATTGACCGTTTTATTATTGCCTTTATCTCCTTGTTTATCTCCTTTGCTGGTATTGGATTTGAGAGAAGCTCGCTCTTAATCTTTTCAACAACTTTTTCTGAAACATCATAGTTTACATCAGACTCGAGAAGTGAGATTCTCAATTCCTCCATGAAAGGGTCTATGTCACCTGATTTTATCTTTACTTCGTTTAGGAAGACGCTTTTGAGCCTTGTCCCTATGCCTACTTTTGGGCCCTCGCGCTCTGTTCTTCTTGGAATCTCCTGACTGCCTGTACGCGATAGCTTTTCTTCCGGGCTCTTTTTTTCCTCTCGTGTTTTGAGAGTTTCGGATCTCCTCTCTTTCTCTAGAATGGGTTTTTCCCTTGTGTCTTCATGTTCTTCGTTCTTGCTTAGACCAATGATGGACGCTGGATCCTTGCCGAGTATTGTTTCTCCGCTTTTAGAATCGGTCTTCTCGCTTTCATACTTTGGAGGAGTTTTTTCAGTGATGATTGATAGCCTTTCAGGCTTCTCTGGCGATTCAGTCTCGACTTTTTTTATTACAGCAGATGGCTCTTCCTTATGCTTCTCTTCTTCTTCGGCTACCTCTTCCTCTTTTTTAGATACAGAGTTTATAAAGCTTGAGAATTTCTTCTTCAGTCCTTCAAACATGGAATTTCATCTCATTCATTGACGCTGCTGCTCCATTTGTGAGAGATTATAGGTTATGGAGACCAGCTCTTTCTCTACGCTCTGCTTGTCTGCATTGAGTTTCCTTATAATCTCGTCCTGCTTTTTGTAGTTTGCTTTGAGGTAATCCAGTGCCTGCGAGGCCTCTTTTTCAATAAGATAGCCGGCGCCCACGTATACCAGTATTTTATCTATAGAATCCATTGTCGCTGTGAAATATGCTCCGCCTTCTCCGTTGATCAGGATTTTTGAACCTGACAGCCTTTCCTTGTTTTCCAGCGTTTCGATATTTCTTGTTATTGCGGCAGATGTCATCCTGAGTGCTGCAAGTTCATTTTCAAGAAGACCGTGTTGCTGTGTATACACATTATAAAGATACTGTAGCTGCGCCTGTGCCTCTGCCATAGATGCCTGATTGCTTTGCTGTGCCATTATTATACACCTTGAGTATCAAGTGGTGTTAAAAGTTTATATAACCTTTTAAGATTATCCAGCGGAGGAATTTCAGGATTAGGCATTGAAATATTGCATTTGTGAACTATGCTGACTGCGGGTTTGGAAGTTGCCTGCTGCAAAGGTATATCCATTTAATTATTAACTTCGTATTTTTTTACATGTTACTGAAAGTTATTATTGTTGACCCTAAGTATCAATTGAATGTGGGTTACATAGCCAGGGTTTCGGAGAATTTCGGGGTGGAGAGGCTCGTTTTCGTAAAGCCGAGGGCGAATATACTGGGGAAGAAAGCAATAATGTTCTCAAAGCATGGTGTTGGTCTCCTCAGAAATGCCAATATAGTCGAATCGCTGGATAGAGCAGTTGAAGATTGTGATATGGTAGTGGGAACTTCAGGCATATGGCGCATCGGAGAAAGACTCAATGAAAAAGAGTATCTTCTTGAAGAAGCGGTAAAGAAGATAGGATCGTTTAAGGATAAGGACAGAGTAATAGGCTTGCTCATAGGCAGGGATGACAAAGGACTGAACAGGGATGAACTTGAGAAATGCGACATGTTGGTGCATATACCTGCAAATCCAGAATATCCTGTGCTTAACATATCACATGCTCTTGCTATAATGCTATACTCGTTTAGGAAGGAGAGATCTGAAAACTACGGACATATAGGAGCTGAGAGGCCTACAGCTGAAGAGATAAAAAGGCTCAATATTGCCTTTGAAGAGATAATAAAGAAAAAAAGAATAAGGAATAGAAAAGCCGTCAGAAATATATTTGCAAAGATGATAAGGAGGGCACGCCTTAACAGAAGCGAGCTTCATGCAGTGATAACTGCATTTAAGTAACTCACTTGCTGCCCGGCTTCTTGCCTTTTATTATCTTGACTTTTGTAGGAGTTATCAATACCCTGTTCTCATTTATCTGGCCGATATCTCCGTTTATCTTCTCTACGAATGTTTTGAGATTTCCTATTATGGTATTCCTTGTGTTAGGCCTCTTATTGAGTTCGCTTATATCTAGAAGAATTATATTCTTCTTGTTTATTTCCTGTTCTATGAGCTCAATGTCTCTCTCGCTTGTTATTGTAACTGGCTTTACATACATGTCTGCTGGCTCATGGAGAAGATCTACATCTTCCATCTCGGCCGAAGTCATGTACTCTTCTATATTCATACCTTTCTGCGAGCCAAAGCCCTGTCCCAGTTTGTCAAATATTCCCATTTATATCTCCTTATTTGCCGTTTTAGCGATTATAGATGGATAGATTAACTATTAAAAACTATCGGATAATAGGATTCCCATAGCTTCCCGTCGGCATATCTCCTTTTTCCTCTCTTTTTGTTGGTTTTTTCACTTCTTGAGATAGTAGCTTGCGCCTTCAAACGCAACCTCAGCAAGGTAAGAAGCGAATCCTTCTGCTTCTGCTGCATTTACGAGCATTTTGGGATTTTTATGTATTGCTATAGCCATGCCTCCGCCTCCGCCTCCGCTTAGCTTTGCGCCGTATGCCCCATTGCGCATGCATACCTCGACGGCACGGTCTAGCCCGTCACTTGATACGCCTAATTCTTTTAAGAGCATTTGGTCTTCATACATCAATCTGCCAACTTCAGGAAGATCTGATTTTTTTAGAGCTTCAAGCCCCTTTATGGAACACTTCTCTATCTCGTTGAGTATCTTCTCGGTCTTTTCTCTGTTCTCTTCGTATTGCTTCCTTACCGAGCCTACAGTTTCTGCAGTGCTTTTCTTGCTCCCCGTGTTTATAAGGACTATGCCCATGCTTGTTTTTACATCTTCATGCCTGCCGCCTTCAGCTGTGCTGACATATCCGCCGTAATAGGAAGTAGCCGTATCTATGCGTCCTGCCCCTTCTGAAATGTGAGCTATGCGCTCCCCGTCTCTTGCAATGTCAAGCACTGTGGAGTCTTCCGGTGTTTTTTCCGAGAGTTTTAGAAGTGCAACTGTAAAAGCAGTAGAGCATGCGGCGCTGCTCGCCCCTCCGCTCTGCATTGGTATCTCCGAGGAGATTGTTATCTCATTTCCTAGTATATCAATGCCGAATTCTCCGATAAGCCTTGCGGCTATAGTTGCGAATGGAAGTATCCTTTTGTCTATCCCGCTTACCGATGATATGTATTCGCCAATATCCTTTCTCCCTTTATATTTTTTGTACACCAGGGATAATGTCCTTTTATCCAGTATTGAGGTGAAATCAGAAAAATTAGCCAGGATTATCTTCAGGTTCATGTCTTTTCTCTTCCTTACGGATACCTTTGCATACATGCTTATTGCAACAGCCACGGAGAGCTTGCCATATACTGCGGCGTGCTCTCCGAACAGCTTTATGACTCC
>JAJZKQ010000003.1:0-53322 GCA_021804095.1 Microcaldota archaeon
CTAGGCTCTATCTCGTAACCAGATAGTTATATAAGCTTTTAATGATTAAAATTAGATTATCCTAAAACATAGCAAATTTGCTAATTATATTAAGTGATATTATGTATCCAAACGTACAAGCATACGACCGCGGTGTAATGTTCAATCCAGACGGCAGACTATTCCAGGTAGAATACGCAAAGGAAGCAGTGAGAAAAGGAGCAACATCCATAGGAATGACAGGCAAGGACAGCGTGGTATTCGTTGCGCACAAGGTAGTCACAGAGCCGCTCGCCATCCAATCTACAGTACACAAGGTATTCAAGATAGATTCAAACATGGGAGCTACCTACAGTGGCCTTGTTGCTGACGGCCTCCATCTTATAGACCGATCAAGGATAATAGCGCTAAACCACAGGCTTGTTTACGACGATGACAAATCTGTAGAGTCCCTTACAGAAGAGATAGCATCGTATATGATGCAAGCTACACAGTACGGTGGTCTCAGACCTTATGCCGTTTCACTCTTGGTAGGCGGAATGGACAACGGGCCTAAACTATACGAGATAGAGCCTGGAGCCTCAATTCTCGGTTACAAAGCCGAAGCAATAGGCTCAGGTAAAAAGATAGCCACGGAGATCCTTGTTAAGGAGTACAAGGATAACATGCGTGTAGAAGAGATGATAGCACTCGGAGCAAAGATAATAAAGAAAGTATCAGAGGGAAAAGTACCTCAGGAAAGCATGGAAGTGGGCTATATAAAAGAAGGCGAAGGCTACCGAGTAGTAACTCCTGAAGAAGTTGCGAAATACCTGTAGATTCTATGTCAAAAACAGTAATAGCTAAATACTCCATGAATGGAGAAGAATTCGAGATATTCATAGATTCGGATATGGCTTATGAGTACATAACCGGAAAGCGGAAAGATCCCCTATCTGTACTTGAGGCAGAAGAGATATTCAAGAATGCGAACAAAGGAGAGCGCCAGAACCAGGACAAGATAAAAAAAATATTTGGAACAGAAGATCTTGCTAAGATTGTAGAAACAATATTGAAAAAGGGAGACGTACCTATAACTACCGAACAGAGACATAAATTGGTGGAAGAGAAGAGAAAACAGATAATAAACATAATAGCAGTAAACTCGATAGACCCAAGGACTAACGCGCCACATACTCCTACGAGAATAGAAGGAGCGCTTGAGCAGGCCCATGTTGTAATAGATCCATTCAAAAACGCAAATGAACAAGTAGACGGAATAATAAAGAAAATCAATACTATAATTCCTCTGAAGTTTGCCACAGCGCATCTTGAGCTTCGCATACCTGCGTCTTTTGCCAATAGGTGCTATGGCACATTAAAGCAATACGGACTAAAATCAGAGGAATGGCAAAATGACGGATCTCTCAAAGTTTCTGTAGAGTTTCCTGCAGGTTTAAAGCAGGAGTTCTTTGACAAGATAAACGGGCTTACCAAAGGAGAAGCCCAGATAGACACAATCTAGTGATTTTAATGAGGAAAATAGTACTTCCAGGAGACATAATAGCGGAAAACCCGCTAAGGCTCGACCATACGATAGTCGAGAACGGCAAGACATGCTCCACAGTGATAGGAATATATGAAGATGAAAAAAATACATTCATACCAATGGAAGGATTATGGTATCCAACCCCAGGAGAGAAAATAGTAGGCATAGTAGAAGAAGCAAAGCTCAATACTGATGTAATAGGCCTAAATGCGCCTTACAAAGGACTTGTAATATCCAAATTCTCAGAAACAAGCATGGTAAATGGCGATATAATAGAAGCTGTTGTAAAGGAACTTGACAAAACCGGCACAGTAATACTATCAAGGCCAAGAGTACTTTTCGGAGGAAAGGTCATAGCTATAAAATCTTCAAAGGTTCCGAGACTTCTTGGCAAGCAGGACACAATGATAAGACAGATAACAGAGAAGACAAAGTCCAGCATATCGGTAGGCATGAACGGTCTAATTTGGATAAAGGGAGGCGACTCTGACCTTGCAACAACCGCTATAATGCGTATACAGGACGAGTCACACATACCCGGCTTAACTGAAAGAATAGCCAAGATGCTTGAAACTCCAAGTAAAGAATAAAGACGGAAGATAAAATGGAAAAACCAACATTAATAATAAACGGAAAACGGCTAGACGGCAGAGATCCAAGTACAATGCGTGAAATCAAAATATCTGTAAATCCTATAAAGAATGCGGCAGGATCAGCATACATAGAATGGGGCAACAACAAGATTGTTTCAGCTATATATGGCCCAAGAGAGGCACTCCCCAGGCATACGCAGGATTTAAACAAAGCAGTCATAAAATGCAGATATACTATGGCTCCATTTTCATCACTTGAAGAGCATGGCAGGCCGGGTATGAATAGGAGGGCAATAGAGATATCCAAAGTAACAAGAGAGGTATTCGAAAATGTAGTGCTTACCGATCTATTTCCAGGCACAGAAATAAACATATTCATCGAAGTTCTGCAGAGCGACGGAGGTACGCGTGCGGCAGGAATAACATGCGCATCTGTAGCACTTGCGGCATCAGGCATCCCTATGAGGGATATGCCATTTGCAGTATCTGTAGGCAAAGCAGAAGATACATTAATATTGGACATGGACAAGATAGAGGATAATTACTCCACAGCGGATATGCCTATAGCGGTAAACCCAAGAACCAAAGAGATAAACCTACTCCAAATGGACGGGGAGTTAACCTCTGAAGAGATTCACAGGGGCATCGAGATGGTCATAAAAGCGGGAGAGATAATAAGCAAGATACAGAAAGATGCACTTCTTGATCATTATCAAGAAATAGAAGAAAGAATATAAGGCGAGAATGTGAATACGACTATTTTAACAGAGCAGTATCTAAAAGAGAGGCTTTCCAAAAGAATAAGGGACGACGGCAGGGATCTTCTTTCATTCAGAAAGATATCTCTGGAAACAGGGAAGATACCACATGCAGAAGGTTCCGCAGAAATAAACCTGGGCAATACCAAAATTCTCGTAGGAATAAAAATGGATGTGGGAGAACCAATGAAGGACAAGCCTGATGAAGGATCCATAATGACAGGCGCAGAACTTCTTCCTATGGCTCATCATTCATACGACGCAGGCCCTCCTACTCCTGAAGCTGTGGAACTAGCCAGGGTAGTCGATCGGGGAATAAGAGCAGGCAACATAATCGATGTAAAAAAACTTTTCATAGAAGAAGGCAAATCATGGAATGTTTTCATAGATCTGTATATACTCAATTACGACGGAAATCTTTTCGACTCGTCAACGCTTGCAGCAGTCGCAGCCCTGTATAACTCGCGAATGCCAAGGTACGAAGACGGAAAAGTAATCAGAGAGGGAAATCTGGAAAGGCTTCCTGTAAACAACATAAGCACCTCCTGCACATACGCAAAAATAGGAAACTCCATACTTCTTGATACCAACGCGAGCGAGGAAGTATTTGCAGACGCAAGGATGACAATAGCAAACGATGAGCGTTTTGTAAGGGCGATGCAAAAAGGACTCGGAGGCTCATTCCTTCCAAACGAGATCGACATACTTGTAGATGACACATTCGAGAAATCAAAAGAGCTCAGAAGAATAATACAGGAAACAAGAGGAGACTAATATGGCAAAAAAAAGCATACGATACGGTGTAAGCCTAAGAAAAAGGGAAGAGGCAGTAGTAAGGCAACAGAAAGCCAGGTATGTCTGCAACACCTGCGGGAAAGAAGCCGTAAGGAGAAAAGGAACAGGAATATGGCACTGTGAATACTGCAATGCCACATATGCCGGCGGAGCATATTCTTTCCATACTGCAGCAGGAGAAGCTGTAAGCAAGATACTAGGCCGAAAATCCGAATAATCGGAAAGCCCAGGCACCTGCGGCATCTGTTCAAGGCTCTGTATTATAAACAGAACGCATCAAAATAGGTATAATGGAAAAGATGATAAGATGGTAAGAATAACATACTCTCCTATAGAAGAGCTCGTAGTGCACGAAGTGGTAGAAGTACCCAAAGACGATCTTCTCAGGGAGAGAATAACACCACAGGGCAACATGCCTCTATACTGGTGCAATGGCATCCTATTCAGTTTCTCCTCCATACCTATGACAGAGGAAATAATAAGGGATTACTTAAGAGGGAAGGTTCACTGGCTAGAGATTCATTTTACAAAAGAGCCGAAGTATACTCCGATAATGACATTGAACGAGGAGGAATACAAAGCTGTAATGAATATAAGGATAATAGACACAAGCAAGTCCAACCTTCATGTTGAGCTTGCAAAATGGCTAAAAGCAAAGACCAAATAAAGTTACGCTTGATGATTTATATGGCATATCTATGCATTCACTGTGGAAAAGAGATAAAGTCGCTGGAACGAAACAACATAAGATGTCCCTACTGCGGCTATAGGGTAGTTTCAAAGAAAAGATCCTCCATGGCAAGGGAAGTAAAGACCGATTGACCTGCCTGCCTCTCTTTCAGTAAGCAGAACTAGATTCTGAATCTTTATCAATACTTACCAGAATCAGAAAAAGAAAATATCCTTCTACTCCTTTCCTACGATAATAGTCTCGGAGATATTCCTGACTCTTTTGTAAGCAACACTGCCCTTCTGTATATCTAATCTGGGATTCTGGCTTTTAATAAGTTTCTCCGGCTCAGTAAGAAGCAGATGTGATACCTCTCCTTCTTCAAAATTTATCATCACTCCCTTCACCTCGCCAAGCCTCTTTCCCTCATTCGATATTATTCTCTTCCCGTAAAGTTCAGAAACCATCATTATATCACTCTTCAAATACCAATCTCATTATCTTTTTTGACGCAAATATTCTTATTATGTACTCCTCAAGTTCCTTTATAGCACTTGCCCTGTCTTTCTCAATGTCACTACGCTCGCCTTCATTGAAGAGAGCCATATTTCTAGATACAAGGGCATCGAGATACTCTTTGTTCATAGCATAAAACCTGCTTCCGCAACCAATACATCTGAATATAGGAACAACAGGAACGCTATCAACATATGAGACAAGAGTGAGATCAAGCTCTCTGGAAATCTTCTCCCCAGATCCACATTTTTTGCACGAAGCAGAAATCTTAACTCTGTCATAACTTACTTTTTTCTCTACGTGCAAACTAATCCCAAGATACTTCTCCAGAGAGGATTCGGGATTTGCATCATTCAAATAAATCTGATCTATTACTCTTCCTCCTTTCCCGAATTCGGTAATCAAGGTTCCCTTTCTTGTTCTCTCAGAGAGGCAGAATCTCTGCTCACCGTTTTTTTCATAAGGAACTGTTTTGTATCTTCCATCAGGACTAAGATATGCAGTAATAATATTACTCATCATAGCCTCCTATGACGTACTTCATCACATCGGCCTTTGTCACTTTCTCCCTCTTATCCTTCCTGGCATTGCCTACTGCGTGTTTTGATATCCTTTCTGCCTTTTCTTCAAGTATCTTGACTATCTCTTCAGCTCCTTCATCAGTTATATTGGCTTTGAATCTTTTCTTAACAAATTTCTTTATCGAAGCTTTTGGTATGCTTGCCATAAATTCAGCACTCAAGATCTTCATCATCCTTCATCAGAAGTATCGCTCATCATTTATTAATAATCATCTGAAAGATATATAAATCCAAAGAGACAGAATATAATAAGGTGCGAAAAATGATAGAACTCAATCAAAACGACTTCGAAAAGGAAGTAATGAAATCTACTACTCCTGTTGTAGTTGACTTCTGGGCTCCATGGTGCGGCCCTTGCAGAATATTCTCTCCTGTAATAGAAGAAGTCTCAAAGGAATATTCCGGAAAGGTAAAATTTGCAAAGCTAAATACCGATGAAAACCAGGAGATAGCAGCAAAATACAACATAATGAGCATACCTTCTGTATTGCTGTTCAAGGATGGCGCAGTCAAGGCAACATCGGTAGGCGCAATGCCAAAGGAAATGTTCAAATCCTGGCTGACCAAAAACCTTTGAATTTCCCTACTTAACTATCAGAGAATATAACGGTAGACAAATGGAATTAAGCCTTCCTCGCGGTACAAAGGATTACAACCCTGGAGAAACAATACTATTGAACCAGATCATCCTGGTGATAGAGGAAACATTCAAGCGCTTCGGATTCCATCCCATAACAACCCCATCAATAGAGCTCCTATCAACCTTAAATGCAAAAGCATATGGGGAAGATGCCAAAAAGGAAATATACAAAATAGACGGAGCCGAAGAAGGCCTCAGGTATGACTTTACTGTGCCTCTTGCACGTTTTATGGCTATGAACAGAGACCTACCACTACCATTCAAAAGATATCAGATTGGAAATGTCTGGAGAATGGACGAGCCACAAAAAATGCGCAACCGTGAATTTATACAGGCAGATATTGACATAATTGGCAGTTCCGAACCCCTGAGTGATGCCGAAGTAATCTCTCCAATAGCATTCGCATTCGACGAATTAGGCATAACTAATTACCGTATACTGATAAACAACAGAGCCATTCTCGACAGAATTCTCAGCAAGTTCAAGGTTCCTGCGCAGAAACATAATGAAGCTATCCGAGTAATAGACAAGCTTGCGAAAATAAGCCGAGACGAGATAATTGAAAGTCTCATATCTATCGGAATCAAAGAAGAGGACGCCATAGCACTAATCTCATTCATAGATACCTCAAACGAGAAAAACGAAGAGACAATGGCAAGGCTTCACGCCGACATTCCAGAAGCAGAAGACTCTCTGGAAAGCCTTGAATCTCTACTCAAACTGCTGAAGCTTAGCGGACTCGAAGAAAAAATAAAGTTCGATATATCTCTCGCAAGAGGTCTTGACTACTACACCGGTGGTGTCTGGGAATTTGTAATATATGAGGAGGGCAAGAGGCTTCCAACCATAGCATCGGGGGGAAGATATGACAATCTAATAGAAATGTATTCGAAAAACAGCATGCCTGCGGTAGGAAGCGCCATTGGAGTATCCAGGGTGTTCGAATTGCTCAACAAAACAGAGCTTGTGAGAACATATTCAAGGATACACATAGCATATATAAAGGAAGAAAACCAAGAGTATGCAACAGAGATGGCATCTATCCTCAGAAAGGCAGGCATATATACTGATCTGGGAGTAACAAAACGACCTCTTGCCAAACAGCTCGAATATGCAAACACAATGCGCATAAAATATGTTGCAATAATAGGAAATCAGGAGAGGCTCTCAAAAAAAATCCGCCTCAGGGATATGATAAGCGGAGAAGAAGAACTCCTTGATGTTGAAGAGGTCATATCTAAGCTTAAAAGTTGATTTAATGGGAAAATCAGAAGTCGATGAACTTACCGAAGAGACGATAGCAAAAGGAGGCATACTTGCAAGGCTGTATTTTGACATGCAGAGCGAAAAGCAGGAAGATCTACAGCCCATAATGGCAGAGATGATAAACAACCGCCTTCTCAAATCCCAGGGGGTAATATACTGCGTAGGCGAAATAAAGGAGCCCATAAAACTGGAAGATGTTTATACCACAAGCGCATCAGTAACAACGCTTGTAAAAGACATAGGTTCCCTTGTGAATATCTCCTTCAACTTCGTTCCTGCCGCTATAGAGATACTCAAGCCTTTAGACGAAATAAGGATCAGCGCAAACGAATTGCAGTCGCTCCTGCTTGACATAGCCAACATATCCATAAACTACTCTCAATATATACTGGGCAGAGTTCTCAGCAAGGAAGATTACGAGAAGGTAATGAAAGACATTAAAAACAGGGAAGCTCTAGGCAAAAAGATGCTTGACGAAAATAAAAAGGACCAACAGTAGTAGCCAGACTAAAAAGCGCCAATTGTCTAGCCTGGTAGGATCCGAGCTTCCCAAGCTCGTGGCCCGGGTTCAAATCCCGGTTGGCGCAATTAATCTAACAATGCGGGCAAAAAATCCACTCTTTAACTTCAGAATTAAAGCAAACCTCAAAAGAATAGAAATAAGGTATATAAACATGAATTATGATATAAATAATATGGATTCTAAAAGAAACTACAAATTTAAAGAGAGTTCCTCCAATAATCCACAGAACAACAGTACATTCGAAATAGAAAGGCTAAATAAGAAGGCCGAATCAAAGTTTATCTGATAGAAAAAATTAAGATTTAGTAATAATATATAGTAATAAAGTGATTTTATCATAAACGCAATAGTTACCTCATTGGACGAAGATAATCTTTTGGCAACCCCAATGGAACCTGTAGACATAAAGACACTAATAGGCAAGAAGGCTCAATATGTAGATTCAAATGAGCACATATGGCCAGGCACTGTTTCCGGAATACAGGACTCATTCATAGTAATAAAACTTGATAAATTTCCATCTGGATTGGGGCAAGGACAAATAATAGAGATTCTGGCAGATTCTGATTACGATTGATATATTCAAGAATCTAATACCTGCGCCTACTAAAATCCAGATTAATCCCAACAGAAGGCTCCCAGTTACGAGTTATGAAACTGTTAGGGATTGTTACTGCATATCGGTGTTTAATTGGAGAGAAAAATAGGAACTAGGCAAATAATCTTTATACTTTCACTATTCCTACTGGCCCAATTTATAGGCCTTCTTCTAGTCATCCCTTCATACTCTCCTTCATATTCATATGCTAACAATACAATCCCCCAGCAGGGGAGTTCAATCTCGTTCTTTTTCTGGTTCATAATAGACATAATAATAATCATACTGGTGTTAATGCTTGTATTGAGATATTACAAAGGAAACATGTTCTTCAGACTCCTTGAAGCCTACATAATCATATTCGGTTCATTCTTTTTCTTTATGACATTGATAAACGACATACTTCCAAATATAGCAATATTTCCCCTATCTGCCATTGCCCTTCTAATATCACTCGCTCTGCTAGCATACAAGATACGATTCAACAAAATGAGAAATCTCATAACCTTGATCACAAGCATAGGCGCAGGAATATTCATAGGCGCAAACATAGGAATAGGCTTCGGCTTCCTGACCCTGTATCTGCTGATAGCACTGTTCGCGGTATACGATTATCTGGCAGTTTTCGTGCTAAAGTTCATGATACCCTTCGCGCAGGAAGCATCAAAGAGAAACCTTGCATTTATGATAGGCTCATCAGACCTTGAACTCACTCCATCAAAATCAAAGAAGAAGATAAAAAAAGAGGACCTTCAAAAGATATCAAATCCCGAAATAAGGTATATGGCAGAGAGATCTGGAACTCCTTCCATATCTGCAATAATGCTGGGAAACGGTGACATAATGCTGCCTATGACACTTGCAGTAGGCTCTTACATGATATCAGGAAACTTATTTACAAGCATGATGATAATCACAGGAGCCGGAACAGGGCTTCTCTTTACTATCTTCCTGCTTAGAAAGTATAAGATAGGCCTTCCCGCAATACCTCCCCTATTCGCATTCATGAGTGCCTTTCTATCATTAGCATTCATAATCTCAAAACCAAGCACTCCATCCTTATCAATACTTACTGGAGCCGCCGCTCTCATCTCCCTGCTTGTAATTTTTGCAACACTTAGAAAGATAGGCAGGAAGAAATTTGAAGAATAAAGATTATTTTTTTGCCTTGCTTATTATCTCTCTAACTATATGCTTTGCAGGGTTTATTCCGGTAGCTTTCTTGAATCCCTGCCATGAAAGCGTAGGGTTCGTTTCAAGGACTAGATATCCCTCAGAAGTCTCCGCAATGTCTATCCCTGCATAATCCAATCCAAGCACTTCACACGAGCGTATTGCAAGCTCCTCAAGCTCGCTGTCCGCCTTAACCTTTACCGGTACGGCACCCTGTGCGACATTGCTCTTCCATGTCTTTCCCTTCCTGAATTCGGTGCCTAAGAGCTCCCCCCCCACAACAACTGCACGATAGTCTCCCCCTCCCCTCTTCTCAAAATATTTTTGCACATAAAGGGGCTTGTTCATATTGGTCATTGTACTAAACGAGTGGATTGCAACATCTGGATCATTAACTCTGAAAACTCCAAAACCCATCGCGCTACGCAACGGTTTTATAACCGCTTCCCCGAACTTTCTGACTGCCGAGTATGCAACAAACATATGCTCGCTAACAATAGTTTCAGGAACGGGAAGGCCTTTATTCGATAATTTCAAAAGGGCTCCAAATTTGTCCGTAGCGAAAAGCCAGTTCATTACCGGATTCATTACATAAATCCCCTTTTCTTCAAAAGACTTAATGCAGAACAGCCTGAATGTAAATTGCTCATAATCTCTTATTGTGCCAAGGTGCCTTAGCAATACGGCATCCGCATTAATCTCCTCCCTTCCATTAGACATGCCTGATGCCCTCTCACTCGATTGTGTAATACTTATGTTGCCTTTATTAAGGGCAATATCTAGCGAATCGGCATATATCATAAATGGAGTATTTCCAGAAAGCGATATGGCCTTCTTAAGATCAGCCACATCCTTGGAATTCCATTCCTCAAAGACATTGCTTACACTTGTTATGCCAATCCTCACAAAGCCACCTATATGATATAAACACATAAGTTAAAAGAATCTCATGGTGCTTCTATGAAAATTGGAGAACATATCAAAGCCCGAGATCCTAAGATATATGAAGAGCTGGTAAAAGAATCCGAAAGGCAGCAGAACAGCCTTGAAATGATACCCTCAGAAAATTTTGCAAGCGAAGCAGTCATGGAAGCTTCTGGCAGCATACTTACAAACAAATACTCAGAAGGCTATCCTCATCACAGATACTATGGCGGCAACCAATTTATAGACAACATAGAATCGATAGCGATAGAACGTGCCAAAAAGCTCTTTGGCGTCCCACATGCAAATGTACAACCCTATTCAGGTTCTCCTGCAAACTTGGAAGTATATCTTTCGTTATGCAGTCCCGGCGATGTTATAATGGGGCAAAATTTAACAGACGGAGGCCACCTCACACACGGATTCAAAACAAGCGTCACGGGGAAGATCTTCAAAAGCATACCATACCATGTAAAACCCGACGGATTTATAGATATCGAAGAAGCCAGGCGTCTTGCAATGGAGCACAAGCCAAAATTAATCTGGGTAGGTTCAACATCGTACATGCGCGAGTTTCCATTCGAAGAGTTCTCCAAGATAGCTGAAGAGTGTGGAGCATATCTTGCTGCTGATATTTCACATATATCTGGTTTGGTAGTCTCAGGAGTTCACAAAAGCCCAAGCAATTATGCAGACATTATAACTACAACGACACATAAGACTCTTAGAGGGCCCAGAGGCGCCATTATAATGGTAACTGAAAAAGGCCTAAAGAAAGACCCGCTGCTAGCAGAAAAGATAGACAAGACTGTATTTCCAGGGATGCAGGGGGGACCTCACGACCACACCACAGCAGCAATAGCCATAGCCTTGCTTGAGGCTTCCTCTCCGGAATTCGCAGAATACTCAAGACAGATAGTTAGGAATGCGAAGGCCCTCGCATCTGCACTCACATCGAAAGGCATAAAGCTCGTAACAGGAGGCACGGACAACCACCTCCTTCTTATAGATTTGAAATCCTTCGGGAAGGGATCGGGGGTATTTGCCCAGGAAGCCCTAGAATCAGCAGGAATAACCACAAACAAAAATACGATTCCTGAAGAACCTTCATCACCATTCTTTCCTACCGGGATAAGAATGGGAACTCCGGCAATAACAACAAGAGGCATGAAAGAAAAACAGATGGATGAAATAGCATCTATAATAGCAGGAGCATTAGAAGAAATACGAGGCTACTCCCTTCCTGAAAACAGAGAAGAACGCCACGCATATCTCGAAAAGGCATTCGGCGAACTAAGAGAGAACAAAAATCTAGAAGACCTACGCAAAAGATCCGAAGCCCTCTGCAGAGAATTCCCTCTATATCCATAAATCACTCCAAATCCTAACATCTAATAAGATTCTCAGCACAAGTAGTAAGGGTATTACTGCAGCATTGCAAAATATCCATGCAATAGACAAAAATTCCGAACAGATGGTATCAGATGGAAGAAGACTTCAACGTGACCGCATACAAAGTCGAAGGAAATGTAGACTATACTGCATTAGAAAAGCGTTTTGGAATAATGCCTATAACTGAAGACATGCAATCGAGGATAACTAGGCTTGCCGGAGAATCCCACTATCTAATCCGCAGGAAGATATATTTCGCACAGCGCGAGCTATCATGGCTTCTCGACCAATACGAGAAAGGAAACAAGTTTTATGTATATACTGGAATAGCTCCCTCAGGCAGAATGACAGTTGCACATCTCATCCCGTTTATAATGGCACAATGGCTTCAGGAAAAATTCAATGCCGACGTGTACATACAGATCCCTGACGAGGAAAAGTTTCTAACAAAAAACGACCCGAATCTGACCATTGAGAATATAAACAAGCTTGCACACGAAGATGCAATGGATATAGTGGCCTTAGGCTTCAAACCAGGCAAGACAAAGATATACATAGATACTGAGAATGCAACACAAATATACAAGCATGCAGTAAGAGTCTCCAAAAAGATAACTTACTCCACAATAAAAGACGCCTTCGGCTTTTCAAACGAGACCAACATAGGCGCAATATTCTATACAAGCCTTCAGGCTGTCGGCACATTTATAAAATCGGCAGAAGAAAACAGAAAGATACCATGCCTAGTGCCTCTAGGCGTAGATCAAGATGTACATTTCAGGGTGGCAAGGGATGTTGTTGAAAAGCTAGGATACTACAAACCGGCTATAATACATAGCAGATTTCTCCCAGGCCTGAAAGGAGATCCAAAGATGTCTTCAAGCAAACCTGAAGATGCTATATATCTATCCGATTCTCCGGAAACTGTAGTAAAAAAGGTAAATAAGGCCATAACAGGCCAGCAGTCTACTGCAGAGCTGCAAAAAAAACACGGAGGAAACCCTGAAAAATGCTCAGTCTGCCAATATTACAAATTCCTTTTTGAACCAGACGACAAAAAACTGGATGCAATATTCAAAGCTGAAAGATCAGGAAGCATTCTTGCTGGGGAACACAAGGCAGACCTATCCATGAAAATCAACAAGTTCCTTGAAAATCACAGGAAAAACAGGGAAAAAATAGAGAACAAGATGGAAGACTTCATGTTAAAATAAGTTATCCTTCGAATATCTTTCTCTGGCTTTCCTCCATTACCAAAATTCCAGAAGGCGTTATCTCAAAACGGCATTCATCGTTAATAAATTTAGAATACCTAAGTTTTACCACATTTAAAAAATACTCAAGCCTTCCTTTATTATTCTTTCTTGAAACTTTGATTACGCCATCAAACATCGACTCCTCCAGAAGGCCAGGCACCTTATTTGGATTCTGTTTTGAATTTTCAAATGTTATCAGGCTTGTTACATTCTGGTTTCTTATGCTCTCTATTATGTAATTGACGCCACGTGTGAATGACCTGTCGTCAGTATATAAAGACCTAAGAAGGCTAAACGAATCTATAACCAGAAATCTTGAACCGTTTTCCTCAACAGTCCTTATTATCTCGGCTACTATTGCCTGTATATTTTCAGGGCTTCTTATAACGTATTGCAGCTTTTTTTCTTCAACACGAAGCATTCCGCTGTCTATCTGTTTCTGTACGTCTGAAAGCGAGGTAAAAGTCTCTTCTGCAAATTCTATAAGTGATTTTTTCTTCTCCTCTATTGTCAGATATGTGGAATGTATTCCCGCCTTTGCTGCTTCATAAGCAACCTGGAACGAAAGCAGGGTCTTTCCTGAGCCTGCCTCTCCCAGAAGGAGCATCTGGCTGTTCTCAGGGATGCCTCCACAAAGTAGCCTATCGAGTCCATCAATTCCCGTTTTCAATCTCGCAAGAGTGAAGTTTTTCTGAATAGCATCCATTGCCCCGCCATTTAAGCTTAGTGCGAATCCCAAACGCACTGCCCTTTCCCATATAGCGCAACGCAAGCAATCCTTATATACCTTACTCAGAAGCGACTCTCTTCGGCTTCAACATCCTGAATTAGACCCCTACCAATATATATAAAAATTTCAAATAAAAGTTGAAAGAAAACAAAGATATATATATTTATTTTAATATAACCTTAATACATGACAAACACAGAGAAGCTTGTCATAAAGACAATAAACAAGCCCTCAGGAGGAGACGAAGAAGGTCTCCTGGAGTGGTTCTGCGAGGTATTTGACCTAAACGGAAGTGGAGACCTGGAGCCTTATCTGCTAAAGGAAATAGCAGGAGGAAGCATGAAAGGCGACGGAGTAACAAGCATAGAACTGACAGAAAAGCTCAATATCCCAAGAAGCACTGTTATATACCACCTGAACAGGTTCATCTACTCAGGAATCGTAATAAGGAAGGGAAGGAAATATTATTTGCGTTCAAACGATATGGAAAGCACAATGGAGGAACTGCAGTCAGAGATACTGCACGAATTCAGCAGGCTTATCGAATTCGCCCAGCAGCTTGACCAACTAATGGAGGATGATATCCATGACAGAAGACAAAAAGGAGGACAATAGTAAAAAAGAGAAAGAGCCCGAAAACAAGAAAACCGAACCGGAAGAGAGCGTAGAGGTTCTCAGAGAGAATCTTCTAAGGTTAGCTGCCGAATTCGATAATTATAAGAAAAGAACGCAGAAAGAAATCGAAGTTTCAGAGCAGAGGGGGAAGATGAACCTTGCCAGGAAGCTCCTTTCCATATTGGACGAGTTTGAGCTCGCAGTAAATAACATGGATATGAGTACAGAAGAAGGGAAAGGGATAGCAATAGTCTTATCAAACTTCATAGACATACTAAAGAAGGAAGGCCTATCAGAGATGGAAAGCACAGGAATCTTCGATCCTTACAAGCACGAGGTCCTGATGACAAAAGAGAGCAATGAAAAGGAAGGAACCATACTCGCAACATTGCGCAAAGGATACCTCTGGAAAGAAATGATGTTGAGGCCTGCATCGGTGGTTGTTGCAAAGCAACCAGTACAGAACCATAAGACGGAAAAAGAGAGCAAAGAACACGGAAATACGATCGATAAAAAATAGGTAGATATATATGAAAATAATAGGAATAGATCTGGGTACTTCAAACTCAGCAGCGGCAGTACTAGAAGGAGGAAGGCCAGTGCTCATACCAAGCGCAGAAGGAATGTCTCTTTATGGAAAGTCCTTCCCAAGTTATATAGCATTTACTAAGGAAGGGCAGCGCCTTATAGGGGAACCTGCAAAGAGGCAGGCGGTAGCTAACTATGAGGGCACAATAACCGGCTTCAAGAGAAAGATGGGAACAGACTTCAAATACAAGATATTCGGCAAGGAATACACTCCACAGGAACTCTCGGCTATGATTCTCCAAAAGATAAAATCAGATGCTGAAGCATTCCTAGGAGAGGAAGTGAAGAAAGCCGTTATAACAGTACCTGCATACTTTAATGACAATCAGCGCCAAGCTACAAAAGACGCAGGGGAGATAGCCGGACTTGAAGTTGTACGGCTGGTGAATGAGCCGACAGCCGCAGCATTGGCATATGGTCTAGACAAGCAGAGCTCAGAAATGAAGATACTCGTATATGATTTGGGAGGAGGAACCCTTGACGTAACCATAATGGAGTTCGGCAACGGTGTCTTCGAGGTAAAATCAACAAGCGGAGATACACTGCTGGGCGGAACAGACATGGATAATGCCATTACCGAATTTCTCAAATCGGAGATTGCCAATAAAGGCCTCGACATATCGAAAGACGCACAGGCCCTGCAGAGGCTCAAGGAAGCCGCAGAAAAGGCTAAGATAGAACTGTCAACAACCCTATCATCAGAGATAAATTTGCCTTTCCTGGGCATGACAAAAGACGGAAAGCCCTTCAATTTTTCGTATGTCCTCTCCAGGGCAAAATTAGAAGACATAGTTGTACAGATAGTAGAAAAGACTACAAAACCAGTGATGCAGGCACTTAAAGACGCCAAGCTAGAGCCTAAAGACATAAGCAAAGTGATACTCATAGGCGGGCCTACAAGAATGCCTATAGTACAGAGATATGTGGAACAGCTTCTCGGAAAGAAGATAGAGCGCGGGGTCGATCCCATGGAAGCTGTAGCATTCGGAGCTTCAATACAGGCGGGAGTGCTGACCGGAGAGGTGAAGGACATACTCCTCTTAGATGTTACGCCACTTACGCTGGGACTTGAGACTCTTGGAGGAGTCTCAACACCGCTCATAGAGCGCAATACCACAATACCTGTTAAGAAATCCCAAACATTTTCAACCGCGTCAGACAACCAGCCTGCTGTAGACATACATATTCTGCAGGGAGAAAATAAAATGGCAAAATACAATATCTCTCTAGGGAGATTCCAGCTTACCGGAATCCCTCCTGCGCCTCGTGGCACTCCTCAAATAGAGGTAACCTTCGATATAGATTCCAATGGTATTATTCATGTATCCGCAAAGGACAAGGCCACTGGAAAGGAGCAGAAGACACAGATAATAGCTCCACAGAAGATGAGCAAGGAAGATCTCGAAAAGAAGATGAAAGAAGCGGAGGCATATGCGGCTCAGGACAAAGAAGAATTTGAAAAGGCAGAAACTAAAAATATGGCAGACTCTCTCATATACAGTACAGAGAGGTCCTTGAAAGAGTTTAAGGAAAAAATCCCAGCTGAAATATATGAAAAAGTAGAGTCTGCAAAGAAAGACCTTGAAGAGTCATTAAAAAAGGACAATGCCCCCGAAATAAAAGAGAAGTATGAAAAGCTTAATGATGTACTCAAGGAGATAGGAGCAAGCATGTACGGTTCAGAAAACGGCTCCCAAGACATGGGAGGCGGGCCTGATCCTAATCAGGCTGCAGGTTCAGGGCCTGAAGGCAGTGAAGCCGGACCTTCGCAGCCTTAAAAAAGGTTTTGATTTCAGTGCGAGACTACTACGACATTCTAGGAATTAAGAAGACTGCATCCCAGGAAGAGATAAAACGAGCTTATCGTGAGCTCGCACTGAAATTCCATCCTGACAGGAACAAAACAAAAGAAGCCGAAGAGAAGTTCAAGGAGATAAATACTGCATATGCTGTCCTAAGCGACCCTGAAAAAAGAAAAACCTATGACGCATATGGGGCAGAAGGCTTTAATGATAGGTTTTCTGAGGAAGACATCTTCAGAGGCTTCAATCCTGAAGATATTTTTAAGGATATTTTCGGAGGCAGAAGCTTCAATTTCGGCGATATGTTTGGGCAACAGGGCGAGCAGGAGCAAACTGGGATTAACATGTACTTCTCTTTCGATGAAATGGACCGCGGCATAAACCGGGAGATCTCAGTGCAGCATTATAAAACCTGCCAGAATTGCAGAGGCAGCGGCGGAGAACCAGACTCCAAACAGATAAAGTGCACCGCGTGCAATGGATCCGGAAGAAGGAATATCCAGCAGAACACCCCCTTCGGAGTAATTCGTATGGTCTCTATCTGCGACAGATGTGGAGGCAGGGGAAAAATATTCGAAAAGGCATGCCATGTCTGCAGAGGCTCAGGGCGAGTAGTAGCATCTGACAGATACAAGATAAGTATAGAACGCGAGGTAAAGCCCCAGGATGTGCCTAAGAGAAAGTTTTGGTAATTAAGCCTCTTCTATTGTATAGCGCAACAGAGAATTAATCACCAAAGCTATGAAAAACGCAGTTTTCCATGCAAAGCTGACATTGCCAATTCAGAATAAACTCCCTAATTTATATAAAAACCTATATAAATATTATTATTCTAATTGTAGAATACGCATACCGGCATGGTTAGCGCTAACTATATCCTACTATTGGTGTCTCCTTGACTGAAAAACGCGATCATGAATTTGTTCCTGTGCATAAATTGTTATCAGAGAGCGAGGCTTCAGAAATGCTTGAAAAGATGTCTCTGAGGAGAGAGAATCTTCCAAAAATCTCTATAGAAGATCCACAGATAGTTAAAATAGGGGGCAAATCAAGCCAGGTAGTGAAAATATACAGAAAAGACAACGGTCAGGAATACGAATACTTCAGGCTTATTGTATAAGCAAACGGTGTATCTATGGCGTCCGATGGCAATGTTTTATTGGAATCATATTTGAATGCTGCATCACTTGTGCAGCATCAGATCGACAGCTACAACAGGTTTCTCGATACTGGGATACCTAAGGCGATGGGTGGCCAAACACTCATAGAACCTAGTGTTGAAGGCTTTGCACTGAAACTTGGCAATGTGAGGATAGGAAGCCCTTCAGTGATAGAAGCTGATAGTTCAAGAAGGAACATCCTTCCAAACGAAGCCAGGCTTAGAAACCTAACCTATTCGGCACCAATCTTCATGGAAGTGGTGCCTGTAATACGCGGAATAGAAAAGACAGCATCATATGGCGAGGTATATGTGGGAGACCTTCCTATAATGGTAAAGAGCAATCTATGTCCTACAAAGACACTTACTAAAACCCAGCTGATAGAGAACGGGGAAGACCCTGAAGATCCTGGGGGCTATTTCATAATAAAGGGAGTCGAGAGGGTCCTCATAGGACTTGACGACGTTGCCTCAAACAGAATAATAACTACAAGAGAGAAAAAGGGAAGTGAGACTAAGAGCAGAGTCTTTTCGTCTACGCCCGGTTTCCGCGCAAGGTGTGTAGTAACAAGAAATACTACCGGAGTATTCTCAGTTGACTTCCCAACAGTAAGCAAGAGTATCGAATTGATGCTACTGCTTAGGGCATTAGGCATGCAGCCTGAAGATATAAGGGAATACGCTTCAGAACTGCCTTCCTTCAGGAATGACATGATGCTTAATCTAGAGCTGAGCCAAATAAACAAGGATGGAGGAATGCAGCCTTCAGACGCGCTCCTCGAAGTGGGCCGCCAGGCAACTCCAGGCCAGGCACGCGAATACCAGATAAGAAGGGCAGAGATGCAGCTTGACAGTTACCTACTTCCACACATAGGTACAGATCCAAAATCAAGGAAGGAGAAGGCCAGGTATCTTTTGGAGATGTCGAGAAAGGCAACAATGGTAGCAAACAGATTAGTAAAACAGGACGACAAAGACAATTATACAAACAAAAGGACAAGATTCGCAGGAGAACTTATGGAGGAGCTTTTCGCATATGCGTTCAGATTCTTCCTGAAAGAGATAAAGTATCAGGTTGAAAGAATGTCAGCAAGAGGAAGAAGGCTTTCAATACAATCAATAATAAGTCCTGACACATTAACTGAAAAGATAGCCTATGCGATGGGAACCGGAACATGGGTTGCAGGTCAGACAGGAGTATCACAGGTTCTTGACAGGACAAACCTTATAAGCACATATGCACATCTGCGAAGGGTAAAATCACCACTCGCAAAGAAGCATCCACATTTCAAGGCAAGGGATGTGCATGGAACCCAGTGGGGTAAGATATGCCCTTCCGAAAGTCCTGAAGGCCAGGAAGTAGGCCTTACAAAGTATCTTGCACTTATGTCAAAGGTAACTGTAGGCGCCGAGGAGGAAAGTGTAGAAAAGAGCATAAGAACTCTAGGTAAGATAGAGCCTATGTAAAAACAAGGTTGTTAGAATGAGCAACAAAAAAACATATTTGCATTTGAATGGCAGAGCAATAGGATTCATAGAAGACCCTGTAAAATTCGTAAACGAGATAAGGCAATCTAGACGAAAAGGCCAGATTTCAGGAGAAGTCAATATAGCATACTTCGAAAAGAACGGAGAGATACATATAAACACCGACAGGGGCAGGCTCAGGAAGCCATACATAATAGTAGAAAACGGAAAGCCAAAGATGACAGAGGAACTGATGGCGAAACTAAAGAGAAAAGAGATAACCTTCAACTATCTCCTAAGGAGCGGCATAATGGAATATCTCGATGCTGAAGAAGAGGAGAACGCACAGGTGGCTCTAAGCGAGAAAGATATAAACGAAAGCACAACACACATCGAGGTTAATTACACTTCGATATTCGGGCTTACCATAAATACTTCTCCATTCCCTGAACACAACGCATTGGCACGACATGCAATGAGCGCAAATTTTATTAAACAATCCCAGGGGCTCTTCACTACAAACTTCAACCACCGTTTCGATTCGAGAAGCTATCTTCTTTATTATCCTCAGATACCTGTAGTAACTACCGCTTCATATAGATCTACTGGACTTGAAACTCATCCTTCAGGCCAGAATTTCGTTGTTGCAATCTCAACATACTACGGATACAATATGGCAGACGCGATAGTGATAAATAAGGCAGCTGTTGATCGCGGAATGGGAAGAAGCATATTCTACAAATCCTACAGCGACGAAGAGAGAAGATATCCGGGAGGGCAGAAAGACAGGTTCAAGATACCGTCTCCGACTGCAGACGGATACATGGGAGAACATGCATACTCAAAGCTAAGCGAGGATGGAATTATAGAGCCTGAAGTATCGGTTAGCGAAGGAGATGTCCTAATAGGCAAGGTTGCACCTCCAAGATTCCTAGAAGAGAATATAGGTGCCGGAGGCCTCGAAGAAAAAATGCGTGACGATTCCACATCTTTGAAAACAGGAGAGGTAGGAAAAGTAGACAGCGTAATTCTGACTGAGACATCAGGCGCAACTAAAATTGTGAAGGTTAGAATAAGAAGTCAGAGAGTACCAGAGAAAGGAGATAAGTTTGCAAGCAGGCACGGGCAGAAAGGAGTCATAGCCTTAATAGTGAATCAAGAAGATATGCCTTTCTCAGAAACTGGAATAGTGCCAGATTTGCTTCTAAACCCCCACTCAATACCTACAAGATTAACATTCGGCCATCTCATGGAGATGCTTGCAGGAAAAGCCGGAGCAGTCAGCGGAAGGCAGACTGACGGAACCGCATTCGCAGGAGAGGGCAAAGAGAGGCTCAAAGAGTACGGCGAGATGCTCAAGAACACCGGATTTGATGAACACGGAGACGAAGTCCTTTATGACGGAATAACAGGCGTCCCATTTAAATCAAGGATATTTACCGGAGTAGTATACTACAACAGGCTCTACCATATGGTAAGCAACAAGATTCAGGTAAGAAGCAGAGGAAAGGTACAGATACTTACACACCAGCCAACTGAAGGGAAGGCCCGTCAGGGTGCACTCAGATTCGGTGAGATGGAACGTGACGCACTGATAGGACACGGCGCAAGCCTTCTTCTAAAAGAAAGAATGCTTGATCAATCAGACAAGACAGTGGTATTGATATGCAAGGAGTGCGGAGAAATAGGCTATTATGATCATGTTAAAAGGGCTAATGTCTGTCCTATAGACGGCAACAGCCAGATAGTCCCTGTGGAAATGAGCTATGCATTCAAAGTGCTTCTTGATGAGATAAAGTCGATGCACATAATGCCAAGCATAAAAATGAAGGAATGATAATATGCAAGCTGAAGCAATAAATTATATACGATTTGGGATAGTATCCCCTGACGAAGTAAAAAAGATGAGCGTCGCGAAGCTTACTGTTCCAGACACTTACAATGAGGACGGTTATCCTATAGATGGGGGCCTCCTTGATCAACGCCTCGGAATAATCGATCCTGGACTTATATGCAAGACTTGCGGCGCGCGTGCAAAGACATGTCCAGGCCATTTTGGGCACATAGAGCTTGTAAAGCCAGTCATACACTCAGAATTCTCAAAAGTAATATACATGATCCTTCAGGCAACATGCATGAATTGCCATAGGATTCTTCTTGATGAGGAACAGATAGAGGCTATTAAAAAAATAGAGGCAATAGATGCTCCAGAAGCAGCTTCAGGGATAGAGCGTGTAGTGCTTGAAAATGCAACAGAAGCAGAGTCCGAAGAGGCAAACGCAAAACTTACAAAACAGTCAAAAAATCAGAAAGCCAAAAAAGTAAAGAGGACAAAAAGATGCCCTTACTGCAATGAGGAACAGACAAAGCTCAAGTTTTCCCAGCCTACATACTTTACTGCAGGAGACAGAAGGCTTAAACCAGATGAGATACGTGACATGCTTGCGAAAATAAGCGATGCGGACCTAAGCCTGTTAAACATAGATGCACACAGATCAAGGCCAGAGTGGCTCATAATAACTTCGCTGTTAGTGCCTCCTGTCAATGTAAGGCCTTCAATAACACTAGAATCAGGAGAAAGATCCGAAGACGATTTGACACATAAGCTTGTAGACATAATGAGGATAAATCAGCGCCTCGAGCAGAACATAAACGCAGGAGCGCCACAGATAATAATAGATGACCTCTGGGAACTTCTCCAGTATCACGTTACCGCATACTTCAATAATGAAGCATCAGGAATCCCTCCTGCAAGACACAGAAGCGGGAGGGCCCTCAAAACCCTTGCGCAGAGGCTCAAGGGCAAGGAAGGGAGATTCAGGTATAATCTAAGCGGAAAGAGAGTAAATTACTCCGCAAGGACTGTCATAAGTGTAGATCCCTACCTAGATATAAACGAAGTAGGTGTGCCTCAAGAGATTGCTGAAAAACTGACTGTTCCATTCTATGTAACGCAGTGGAATCTCCAATTTGCAAAGGAGCTTGCTGAGAGGACTACCTACCCTATGATACTAAATATAATCTTGCAGGATGGCAAGAGACTCAGAGTGCTGGAAGGAAACAAAGAGGAAATAATGAAGAGCATAATTCCGGGAACAATAATGGAGCGCCAGATAATCGATGGCGACATAGCACTTTTCAACAGGCAGCCTTCACTACACAGAGTCTCAATAATGGCACACAGAATAAAAGTTCTTCCAGGAAAAACATTCAGGATAAACTACTGCGCAACCGCACCTTACAATGCAGACTTCGACGGAGACGAGATGAACCTCCACGTACCGCAGACATTGGAGGCACAGGCAGAGGCAAGGCATCTCATGGAAGTCCAGTACCAGATATTCTCCCCAAGAGACGGCTCAGCAATAATAACCAACAGCGAAGACGGAATCAGCGGCATGTATGCACTTACAAAAGACACAAATTTCATAACGAAAGACCTAGCATGCTACCTTATGGGGATATGTGGTGTCTATGAACTGCCAAAGGCAAACAAAGACGGCATGTATTCGGGAAAAGAGATATTCTCCATGATCCTACCTAAAAAGCTTAATTACAGCCAGAAAACCAAGATGGGGACTTTCGTAATAAAAGACGGAAAGCTCATCGAAGGAGTAGTTACAAAAGAGACTTATGGCAGGGACAATGGTCTTGCCATAAAGATAGCTATGGACTTCGGCTATGAAGAGCTTAGAAAATTCATATATGTCTCATCCAAGCTTTCAGACGCATACGTAACTCTTGCCGGAGTCACTGTAGGGGTTAAAGAATACTCTATAGACAAAAAGACAGAAGATGAGAAAGAGAAAATACTAAACGATACCTTCAATAAGATAGAGAAGATGATAGAAGGATACAAGACTGGGAAGTTTGAACCTCTGATTGGTTATACTCCAAAAGAGTCCCTGGAGCGAATGATAATCGCAGAACTCAATTTAGCCAGAAGCAATGCTGGAGAATATCTTGCAAGGCATTCAAGCGAATCCAACAGCGCAGTAGAAATGGCCCTTTCAGGATCAAGAGGAAGCATACTCAACCTAGAACAGATGTCCATGTTTCTTGGCCAGCAGGCAACCCTAAGCGGAGGAAGAATAAAAAGAGGCTATTACACAAATAGGCTTCTGCCTCACATAAAACCTGGAGATGTAGGGCCAACTGCAAGAGGATTCATAATAACAAACTACTATGGGGGCCTCTCTCCTATAGATATTTTCAGCCATGCGGTAGGTTCAAGAGGTTCAGAGGTATACAAGGCACTCCTAACAGGAAGATCAGGATACCTGTATCGTAGGCTCTCCAACGCACTTCAGGATTATTATGTAAAGAAAGATCTAAGCGTCAGAGACATAAACAATAACATAATTGAGACTGTTTACGGTGCAGATGCCATAGATCCTGTAAAGGTACAGTTTGCGAAGATGAGCGAAGAGGAAGAGTGATTGTATGAAAGAATCAAAAAATAAAAAATTCACAGTAAATTACGGAGAACCTGTAGGGATGCTTGCCGCGCAATCTATAGGAGAACCTGGAACCCAGATGATTCTAAGGACATTCCACTATGCAGGAATAGAGGCAACAATAGCAACATCAGGTCTTCCAAGAATAGTAGAATTGGTAGACGCAAGGAAGAAGCCTGCGACCCCGATAACCTATGTCTATCTTAACTCATCGACAAAATCCAACTTTGAAAAGGCCGAGCATACTGTAAAGATGATAAATGAGGTAAGGATGGAAAACATAGCCAGACGTGCAATAGAAAGTTTCTCAAAAGGCGCAATAAAATTCATACTGGACAAGCAGGCTCTTGTAGCAAACGATCTTACTCCATCAAATGTTGCACAAAAATTATCAAAGGCAATGGAAGTTGAGGCAAAGGTATCAGAAGACGGAAATATAATAGTAAAGCTCAAAACAAAGAACCTAAGCGAAATAAGACAGACAAGCGTAAGGATAATGCGCAAGACCATACAAGGCATAGAAGGCGCAGGAAAGGCTGTAATACAAAGGACAAAAGAAGGAGAATTCTACATAGTGGCAGCAGGAAGCAATATCGAGGGAATAATCGACACAGAAGGCATAGACCGTTCCAGGCTGTACACGAACGATGTCTTTGCCATGCATCGATTATTCGGGATAGAAGCAGCAAGGAATACAATCGTTAATGAGTTGAAAAAGACACTTGACGAACAGAAGATAGATGTAGATGAGAGGCATATCATGCTTGTTGCAGACGCCATGACTTATTCTGGAGATATAAAAGGAGTAGGCAGACATGGTCTCAGCGGACAGAAAAATTCAGTATTCGCAAAGGCAGCATATGAAGAAACAATAAAACATCTTGTAAATGCCGCTTCTTTCGGAGAGATAGATCCTATGAGAGGCGTAACTGAAAATATTCTTGTAGGAAAACAGATACCTATAGGTACCGGATCTGTCAGGCTCGCAGTTAAAAAGGAAGAGATAAAAAAACCAAAGGCAACAGCGCAATCAAAAGAATAGTCAGTATAGGATCAAAATCAAAGATCGCATAGGAATAGATGGATATATGCTACTCAAAGACGTAGAAAAACGTGTCTGCGGCTCGGAGAAGAACGGAATAATCTACCCTTTGTATGATGGTTTCTCACTTGCAAACGTTCCCAATACTGCCCTTGAAATCCTAGGCGCAAAGCCCGTAGGAAAAACTCTCGACAAATCCATAACCAGGCATATAGACACAAAAAACATAAAGAAAATAGTGGTGTTATTGCTGGACGGTTTCGGCTATGACATGTTCCTCAAATCACTGGAATATGCATCATTCTTCAGGAAAGCTGCTGATAATGGCATATTTGCGCCTATAACAAGCGGATTTCCATCTTCAACTGCAGTTTCAATAACTACTATGAATACAGGCGAAATTCCTACCAGGCATGGAATCATATCCTGGATCCTATATTCTGAGAATTCAAACGAAATAATAAACGCCTTAGAGGATAATGCAGACAAGAAAAACAGAAAACTAAGCCAAGATATACTCCATACAAAAGCCACAGTATATGGGAATTTTAAAAAGTCAGGAATACATCCATATACTCTCATAGACCGCCAAATTGACAAAACCGACTATAATCAGCTCTTCAGGTCAAAAAGAACAGGCATCCATCATGTAAAGGACTCAGACTTTGCAATAAAGCTCAGAAAGATGCTGGAGGACGAGAAAGGAAAATCCTATTTCTATGCATACCTAAACGGGATAGACACAATTACCCATGTACACGGACCCCACACGGAAGAATCGGAAGCCGAGATACTTCTTATATCGAATGCACTTGAGTCCGGTTTCCTGAGCAGAATCTCAAAAAAGACAGCATCAGAAACTCTTCTGATAATTACAGCAGATCACGGGCATACCCGAATAGATCCTAAAAAAACAGTATATCTGAATGCATTTAAAAAACTTAATAATTATTATAAATCTGACAGAACTGGAAGACCAATACTCCCTATAGGCGGTCCCAGATATGTATTCCTGCACATAAAGCCAGAAAAGCTAGAAGACGCCTACGAATTTCTATCGGAAAAACTCTCAAAAACAGCAAAGGTAATCAAAACCGCAGAGGTATCTGAACTTGGGAAATTTCTGGGCCACAGGGAAAATAAAAGATTTCTAAAAAGAGTAGGAAACCTCCTAATACTTCCATATTCGGGAAGATCTGTCTGGTATCAGCATGCAAAAGGTCATAAAGAAAGCAACATAGGCACACACGGAGGCCTCAGCAGGGAAGAAATGCTGATACCTTTTGTAGCTGTAAGGCTCTCCGAAATTCCATGATACTGCAATTTCAGAATACTAGAATTCTGATTTCTAATTTCTACTATCTCACCCAGATCTATGAAAAGCGAACTCACATATAAAGAACCCTAAGTCCAAAACCTGAATAGATGGATATATGCTACTCAAAGACGTAGAAAAACGTGTCTGCGGCTCGGAGAAGAACGGAATAATCTACCCTTTGTATGATGGTTTCTCACTTGCAAACGTTCCCAATACTGCCCTTGAAATCCTAGGCGCAAAGCCCGTAGGAAAAACTCTCGACAAATCCATAACCAGGCATATAGACACAAAAAACATAAAGAAAATAGTGGTGTTATTGCTGGACGGTTTCGGCTATGACATGTTCCTCAAATCACTGGAATATGCATCATTCTTCAGGAAAGCTGCTGATAATGGCATATTTGCGCCTATAACAAGCGGATTCCCTTCCACTACTGCGGCATCCATAACTACGATAAATTCGGGACTCACTCCAAAAGAGCACGGCCTTTTAGAGTGGACATTGTATTTTGATGAAATAGATCAGATAATAAACACACTTCCATTCACCTCAATTGCAAACGAGCCTCTCAAGGGCAAGGAGAATCCAAAAATCCTATACAGCGGCATAACCATATACGACAATGCAAAAAAATCACAAGTGCATCCATATACCCTTCTTGATCTTAAGATAGAATCTTCGGAATACAACAAACATTTCAAAACTAAAAAGACAAGCGAAACGCATATAAAAAACTCAGACTTTGCAATAAAGATCAGAAAGATGCTGGAGGACGAGAAAGGAAAATCCTATTTCTACGCATACCTAAACGGAATAGACACAATTACCCATGTACACGGACCCCACACGGAAGAATCGGAAGCCGAGATATTATCTATATCCCATTCTCTTGAAGACGGTCTTCTAAGCAAGATCTCAAAAAAGACAGCATCAGAAACTCTTCTGATAATCACAGCAGATCACGGCCATACTTCTATAAAACCCGAGAATGTTTTATATCTCAACAAATATAAAAAATTAAATGATTACTATGCAAGGGGAAAAAATGGAATGCCTATACTGCCATATGGGGGACCTAGAGATGTATTCCTGCAGATAAAGCCAGAAAAGCTGGAAGACGCCTACGAATTTCTATCGGAAAAACTCTCAAAAACAGCAAAGGTAATAATACTTACAGATTCTGTCATCAGAGATCTTTTCGGTAATGAACGCCAAAACAAAAAATTCAAGTCAAGGATTGGAAACCTCCTAATACTTCCATATCAAGGAAGATCTGTCTGGTATCAGCATGCAAAAGGTCATAAAGAAAGCTACATAGGCGTACACGGAGGCCTCAGCAGGGAAGAAATGCTGATACCTTTTGCAGCTGTAAGGCTCTCCGAAATTCTCTAAATTTATTTCATAACTGAAAAAGCCCATACCTAACGTTTATTAAAACATTTCAATACTAATTTATTATGGCAACTGATACCATTCTTATAATCGATTTCGGCGGGCAATATTGCCATTTAATAGGAAGGCGTATAAGGGAAATGGGTGTCTATTCTGAAATAGTGCCATATGACATAAGCAAAAAAGAGCTCGTGTCAATGAAGAGGAACATGAATATAAAAGGCATAGTATTATCAGGAGGGCCTCTAAGCATTTATTATCCAGACTCTCCGAAAATGGACAAAAAAATACTCGAATCCGGAATTCCAATACTTGGAATATGCTATGGCCATCAGCTTCTTGCGGATTATATTGGAGGAAGAGTCGAAAAAACTCCAAAGCCAGAATACGGAAACGCGACAGCCAGAATAATAAAAAACAGCAGCATACTAAAAGGTCTAAAAACCAAGGAAGAGGTATGGATGAGCCATGGTGACAGCGTAACAGAACTTCCTAAAAATATCTCAATTATTGCAAGCAGTACAAACTGTAGGATAGCCGCATACGAAGACAAAAAGAAGGCGATATTCGGGATACAATGGCATCCTGAAGTTGTACATACTAAAAACGGTTCAAAAATATTCTCAAACTTTATCTTCGAGATATGCAAATGCAAAAAAGAATGGAACGCTAAGAAGAATATAACACAATACCTAAACAATGTAAAAAATGAAATAGGAAAAGGACACGCCATAATGGCGCTCAGCGGCGGAATAGATTCAACTACTGCAGCGGCAATAGCCTCAAAGGCGATAGGAGACCGTCTTACTGCTGTATTTGTTGATACGGGGCTCATGCGGGAAGGAGAGCCTCAAAGCATCTCAGAAATGGCCAAAAAGCTAGATATAAATCTTGTAAGCATAAATGCAGCAGATAAATTCCTTGCAGAATTAAAAAACATGAAAGATCCCGAAGCAAAAAGAAAGATAATAGGCAGGGAATTTATCCGGGTATTCGAGGAAGAGGCAAGAAAACACAAGGCAGAATTCCTCATACAGGGTACTATATATCCTGACAGAATTGAGTCGGGCCACTCAAAGAATTCAAGCATTATAAAGACCCATCATAATGTTGGAGGAATACCGTCCGACTCAAAATTCAAGAAAATTGTAGAACCATTAAGAGACCTATACAAAGACGAGGTAAGAAGTTTAGCAAAAAATATCGGCATTCCGGACGAAATGGTTTATAGGCAGCCTTTTCCAGGACCTGGTCTTGCAGTCAGGATAATTGGGGAAATAACAACAGAGAAAGTAAAAATACTTAAAAAAGCAGATTCCATATTGTGTTCAGAAATTGAAAAAATCCCAATAAAAGAAAGACCATGGCAGTATTTCGCTGTCCTTACCGGAATAAAAAGTACTGGCGTAAAAGGGGATTCAAGGGCTTATGGGGATGTAATCGCATTAAGGGCAGTCGAAAGCAAGGAAGCAATGACAGCCAATTTTTCTTCAATTCCTTACGAAACACTCGAAAAAATATCAGGAAGAATAACCGCTGAAATACCTTCTGTTGTACGCGTTGTATACGACATAACTAATAAACCCCCTTCAACAATCGAGTGGGAATAATCTAAAATAACTCTAAACAAAATTCCCGGAGAGCTAGAAAACCCATATAAATATTGTCTACGTATAAGCCATATGGAAATAACCGAAAGCAAATTAGGAAACTGTAAAAATGCATATACTTTTGATGAGCTTCTAATGCTTCCCGGATACGCACAAATGAGCCCAAAAGATATAGACTCCTCTTCCTTGCTTGACGGGATAACTCTAAATTCTCCTTTCCTCTCAGCAGCAATGGATACTGTAACAGGACCTGAAATGGCCATAGCGTTAGGGCTCAGCGGCGGCCTTGGCGTAATACATAGAAACTGCAGTACTGAAGAGGCATTAGAAATGCTTAGGAAAGTCAAATCATTCAAAATTCCCGGAAGTAATGCCCATGCCACAAAAGATAAGAAAGCCAGGCTAGCTGTAGGTGCAGCCATCTCTTCAGAAGTTGAGCGCGCAATAACAATAGCCGAAGAAGCCGACATATTATTTACTGATGTTGCAAGCTTCCACAACCAAAAGATCTTTGAATCAGTTAAAAAGATAATCAAATCTACAGGTAAGAAGATAGTAATAGGAAACCTAGGCACAGAGCAAGGGGTACTCCACGCAATAAAAGAAATAGGTTCGGAAAACATATCCGGAATAAAGGTTGGGATGGGAGGAGGTTCTATATGCACCACTACAGATGTTACTGGAGTGGGTTCTCCTGTTCCTTTCGCTTTGGAAGAAACTACCTCAGCTCTAAGAAAAATGAAACTCTCAATACCAATAATCGCTGACGGCGGAATACGCAGGCCTAGAGACATAGCCATATCCTTCGGTCTCGGAGCATCATTTGTTATGCTCGGGAACATGCTAGCACGCTGCGATGAAAGCCCAGGCCAGAAAATAGAAAAAGACGGAAAACAATATAAGGTATATTGGGGGATGGGAAGCCGCGAGGCACGAGCAAAACGCGCAGCACTTGACAGATATCAAGATTCAGGAAAGGACATAGCCGAAGGAATAAAAATATATGTAGAAGCGGAAGGTCCTGTAAGTGATATGGTAGATAGGCTCACTTCCACTCTTAAAACCTCAATGGGATACGTAGGAGCTAGAAACATTTCCGAGATGGGAACAAAGGCTAACTTTGCAGTAATAAGGCCCAAGGAAGAGAAAAAGGGGGTAGAATGATGCAGATAGACCCAAAAGAAAAACTAGCAGAACTCCATGTACATCTTGGCGCATCTGTAGATCCTGCAACAATGTGGGAGATAGCCCACTCACAAGGGATAAGACTTCCAACAAAAGACTACTGGAAATTTACAGATATCATAACCGTAAATTCAAAAAATGTAAAATCCCTGGAAGACTACACTTCACTATTCAAATGGACAGAACTCATACAGTCCAGCCCTCTAGCTGTAGAAAGGGCAATCTACCAAACAATAGCCGGAGCATACAGGAAAAACAACATAACCCTGCTTGAACTAAGATTCAATCCAATGAAACGCAACCGGGGCGGAGAGCAGGACCTCGACCAGATCCTTATGGCAGCTACCAGAGGTCTTGACAGGGCATCAATGGAATATCCAATAAAAGCAGGAATAATCATATGCCTGGACAAGAACACCTTCACATACAGGCAAAACGAGATACTTGTCCAAAAAGCAATAAAATACAGAGACAGAGGAATTGTAGGAATAGACCTTGCAGACCCTATAAGCTCCAAATTCAAATATTCAGATTACAGAAACCTATACAAACATGCAAAAGCAGAAGGCCTAGGGCTTACCGTGCATGCAGGAGAAAACGAGGACTTCCAATCAGTAATAGATTCGATAAACTATCTGGAACCTGACAGAATAGGCCATGGAATACAAGCGCTGAAAAACACCAAGGCAATAGAAATGATAAAAGAAAACAGAATAACGCTTGAGATATGCCCCACATCCAATTTACACACACGCGTAATAAAAGACCTCCAAGATATGAAAAAGATATTCAAAATACTGAACTCTGAAAAAATAAAATACACTATAAATACCGACGGGCCTGAACTACTAATAACAAACCTCAGAAACGAAATGAACTTCCTCATATCAAACAATATTCTCACAAGAAAGCAAATTCTAGACTCGAATAATAAAGCATTCCAGGCATCTTTTATAAAATGACAGATAAAGATAAAAATACCAATTCCTTAGTCTTCATAACGGAGAAATTCATGAAAGAGCGTCTCACCATAACTCTGGATACAGAACTGCTCAAAGAGCTAGACTCAACCATAGATGGAGTTAACATACGAAACAGATCCCATGCGATTGAGCGCCTTTTAAGCATAGTCCTCGAGCAGGCAGCCCCTAAAAAAGCAGTAATACTTGCCGGAGGAGAAGTCATCAACACAAAACATCAGACAGGGGTTCCGAAACCGATGCTGCTTGTAAATGAAAGACCCATATTGGAATACGTTGTAAGAGAACTAAAAAGAAACGAAATAACCGAAATCCTTATAGCTATAGGGCGAGGTGGGGAAAAGATAACCGAATACTTTGGGGATGGCTCCCTTTTCGGGGTCAAGATAAGTTATATAAGGGAAGATTCCCCAAAAGGAACTGCAAACGCAATAGTTCTTGCAAAAGGCCTTGTAGGCAACTCACCTTTTTTTGTAATAAACGGTGACAACATCTTCAAGATAAACTTACAAGATATGTATAAACAGCATATCTCTACAAAGGCGGAAATAACAATTGCGCTTTATCCTGCAGACATAACAACAGGATTCGGAGTCACAAAACTTGACGGATTTAAGGTGACAAGCTTCCTTGAAAAGCCAGCCGACGAAAAAGGCAAGCTCATAAGTGCAGGAGTCTACATATTCAACCAATCAATATTCGAGACAATCGAAAGAGAAAAATTAAACCATATAACTCTTGAAAAGAACATATTTCCAAAGCTTGCTGCAGAAGGGAAACTTTTCGGCTACGCATTTTCCAGCCCATGGTATCCATTGGAATCTAAAAACATAGAGGGAAGCCTTAGGCTGCTCGCCAAAATTGCTAATTCTATCGAGAGATCCTAAAACTTCCGTTAACAACATTTTGGATAGCCAACAAACCTAACTTTACCCTATCATAATTTATATTAATATGATAAAGTATTACTTAGTATGATTATATCTTACAACACAAAAATTCAGTGATTTCTAATGCACTCAAGCAAAAGAGCAATAACGGGAAGGGATTTGGATATCCTATGTGGGGTCCTAAGACCTCACATGCCTTCCCCTCTCTCTTCTGCAAAATTATCGCCTCCTGAAATAACCTCCCTGCCTAGCTACGGCAATCTCCTAAAGCATACCTGCGGGGAAGGCACAGATCTTTCCATAGTAAACACTCCACAAGGAATGATTAAAACAAGATCGCCCGAATACTCTTATACTGTTGCAATTTCCAATGATCCTCTCACTGCTTCATGGAGGCTAGACCATTCAGAAGGAATACTGGAAGGGGTAAGAATAGTTGTGCTTCCTCCAAAAACACATTATGAAATAAGGGTCCACGGAAATTCATACCTATTCCTCCTAGAATTATGCAACAGCAAAATATTTACCAACATATCGCCCATAGGAACTGATCTTCCAAAGAAACCAATACATACTGAAAGATCTTCTGTAGAATTTTACACGGAAGAAAAAAAGTTTTTTATACAAGATTTCCACACTTCTTCAGAAACCAAAACCTATGTAAGCACCAGCAGAACCAATGTTATATGGCTGGAGGATCAAAAACTAAAGATGAATAACGTAACAGACTCAAAAATCATAACTGTAAATCCTGAGACTCCACACTCCGTTATCTCAGAATCATTCCCTCTATTTACAATAACTACAAAAAACCCGAAGAATAAAAAACCTAATCATATTATGATAACTAGAAAGGAGATAATAGAAGCCCTGCGCCTATAATAAATTCAAATATACTGCAGTTCATTATTCAATCTTTCTGAAAAGAAGTCCTCCTCTGCTCAGGCTTCCTTCAAACCTCTCTTTGAAACTGCAATCTTTAATCTTGAAAGTTCCCGCATCAATCCCTATCTTCGCTGATATTTTTTCTGCTGTTTCAGGTATGAAAGGATACAATAGTATTGCGGATATCCTAAGCGCTTCCAGCAGGTTGTAAAGTATAGAACCCAGTTCAGACCCACTTTTCTTCCATGGTTCCTTCATGTTTACATAAGCATTGCAGCTTCTGACGAATTCCATAATCCTCTCCAGCGCTTCATGCAGATTCCCTTTATCCATATCCCTCAAGATATCATCCAGATGCAGGCCTTCAGCAAGCTCAACCTTTCCTTCGAAAACAGATATGCCTGATTTCTCAGCTATTGTGAGAACCCTGTTTACTAGATTCCCAAGATCTCCAACCAACTCCTTGTTATATCTGTCTCTAATGCCCTCCTGCGAAAAATTTCCATCCTCAAACGTTGAGATATCCCTGATCAGGTAATATCGCATGCCATCTGCACCATATTTATCCATAATTTCAAACGGGCTTATCACATTTCCAAGCGATTTACTCATCTTTTTGCCTTCTACTGTAAGAAACCCATGCACGAAGAGCCTTTTAGGAAGAGCCAATCCTGCTGAAAGGAGCATGGCCGGCCAATAAACTGCATGAAATCTTATAATATCCTTGCCTATAACATGCACGTCTGCAGGCCAGATCTTCCCGAATTCCTCCTCATTTTTCCCGTACCCTGCAGATGTGAGATATACCGCAAGCGCATCAAACCAGACATAAAAAATCTGACCTTGGTCGCCAGGTATCGGTATTCCCCATCCATGCGCCCTGCTTACCGATCTGGAAATACTGAAATCCTCAAGCCCCGAATCTATAAAACTCAGTATCTCGTTCTTTCTTTCCTGTGGAAGTATCATATATTCTCCGGATTTAATTATCTCTTCTATCTTTTCCTGATATCTGGAAAGCCTGAAGAAATAATTCTCCTCCTCAACTTCATCAGGTCTGGTATTATGGTTAGGACACTTCCCATCTATTAGCTCTCCCTCAGTATAAAAGGCCTCACAACCTACGCAATAAAGCCCCCTGTATTTTTTACTATATATATCTCCATTCTTCTTGCAGGCTTCCCAAAGCTTGTATACGCCTGACCAGTGCTCTTCCTTTACCGAGGATCTAACAAAAGGACCCTTTAAGATATTCATACTTTTCAAAAGATTCCTGAAAACCTCGGAATTTTCAGCACATAGCTGAGCTGTAGATATATGGCGAAGTTCAGCTGCCCTGACGTTTTTCAGACTATTCTCGTCGGTTCCCGTGCCCAATGTCACCTCTTTCCCTAAAAGGGATTGATACCTCGCAATCACATCTGTCTGAGTATACTCAAGGGCATGGCCGATATGCGGCGAAGCGTTTACATATGGTATGGATGACGTTATATAAAATTTTTCCAAGAATTACACCGGAACTTCCACTAATCTCTTTTTCATGCATTATTTTTAATTCTTTAGAAGTTATATAATTTTCCTAAGAGGGGCAGCCATGGACGAAATAGCAACAGCAGAATTAAGTGACAAATTCCTCGAATTTTTCAATGAATATTACACTGAAAAAATAAATGACATGTATATAAGTTATCCGAAGACAAGAAGCATTATGGTCAATATAAAAGACCTGGAGAAAATAGACCATGAACTTGCCCTAGAGATGATAAATAATCCTGACAGCATCCTTCCCGCAGCAAACACAGCTCTGGCAAAGCTTAATCCTAATCCCGACGCTAAAGAAAATGTATATGCAAGATTTTACGGTATAGAGGGAGCTCCCCTAATACAGGATGTAGGCTCTGAATACATAGGGAAGATGTTAACTCTGGATTCGCTTCCGGTAAAACGCTCTGAAATAATACCAAAGGTCTCGATAGGAGTATTCAAGTGCACATTCTGCGGCACAACAATAAAAATAAAAATGGAAAGGGAAACCGCAATAGAAATATGCCCACAATGCAAGAGACGGTCATTGAAACAAGATAACAACGAATCACACTTCACAAATCTTCAAAAGATAGCAGTACAGGATCCGTTGGAAAAGCTAAAGGGAAGCACTCCGACATGGCAACTGGAGGTATGGCTCGAGGACGATCTTGTAAATACTGTAACTCCTGGAGACAGAATAGATATAACCGGGGTTCTCAGAATAAGGCCAAGGAAATCTTCAAAAGGCAAAGAAGACAAGATGCTTTACTCGATGCTGTTTGATGCTGTGTCAATTGAGCACAAACAGAAAGAGTTTACCGATCTTGAAATCTCAAAGGAAGAGGAGGACGAGATAAAAGCGCTCTCCAAAGATCCTGAGATATTCGAAAAGATCTCCAAATCCATAGCCCCTTCAATATTCGGCTATGAAGAGATAAAGAAGGCATTGGCACTTGCATTATTTGGCGGAACCCCAGACAAAAAATTAGTAGACGGAGCGCCTATAAGAAGCGATATACACATGCTTCTCATAGGAGACCCTGGATCAGCTAAGACAAGACTTCTACAATCTGTAACGGCACTTGTGCCAAAAGGCATATATGTAAGCGGAAAGTCTACAACCTCTGCAGGGCTTACCGCTGCCGCAGAAAAAGACGAATTCGCAGAGGGAGGTTGGGTCTTAAAAGCAGGAGCATTAGTCCTGGGCTCAGGAGGAGAGGTCTCAATAGACGAATTCGACAAGGTCAGCGACGATGACAAATCTTCACTTTTGGAGGCAATGGAATCCCAGACTATCAGCGTAGCGAAAGCAGGTATAGTTGCAAGGTTCAACACCAAAACTACAATACTTGCAGCTGCAAATCCGAAATATGGGAGATTTGATCCAAACGCATATCCTGCGGATCAATTCGACATTCCTCCTACGCTTCTCTCCAGATTCGATCTCATCTTCCCAATAAAGGATAATCTCGATGAGGAAAAGGACAAACAGATAGCAAGCCACATCCTCATGCAGCACAGTGCCGCAGGCGCACAATTAGCAGATCTATCCAATTATGAACAGGTTGAGACACCCCCTCTAAATCACGACCTGCTTAGGAAATATGTTGCATACGCAAAAAAGAATATAAGGCCAAGGCTAAGCCCAGAAGCCTCTAGTAGGATCTCAGAATATTATGTGGAACTCAGGAAGATAGGCATAAAGAGCGGTGCGACTCCCATCACTCCAAGGCAGATAGAAGGCTTGGTACGACTTTCAGAATCAAGCGCAAAATCGCGCCTCTCAGACATGATAGAGGAAAAAGATGCCCAGTTAGGGATCTCCCTCTTCGAATACATGCTTAATACTCTCGCAGTTGACAGGGGCGGAAGGAAGGACATAGATGCTTTATTGACAGGAATGCCCAGAGAGAAAGTAAATAAGATAAACTCAATAATGTCCATAATAAAGAAGCTTCAGGAAGAGTCTAACGAAGGCATAGCAAAAATAGTCGACCTTCTTTCAGAAGCCGAGAAACAGGGGATAGACCGCGCAACAACAACCAGGTATCTGAGCGAACTTGAAAGAAGCGGAGATATCTTCACCCCCAGGGGCGGAATAGTAAAAATTGTGAGAAGAGAGGATGAATAATCGTATGCCAATTCCATTCATCTGCCAGCTAACTAATTAGAATGGGTTTTTAAATTATTTCCTTCTAAAACTATAAGATAAAATGGCAACGTCTTCATCAAGAAAAAGAACCAAAAAGAATTCTCCAGCTGAAAATCCAGTGCAGGCAACAGCAGAGGCTAAGAAAAACAAGCCCATCGCAGCAAGCCTGCTTGCGATACTCGGAGGAATACTCATAATATTCTCAGCCGTTTATGTACTCTCGTCCTTCCATTATATATTAAGCCATCCGGCTAATTTTACAACCGAAATAAACGCAACAACCCTGGCCGCTGTTCATAAAGCCCTGCCTTATGCTTCAGAGCTCACACTGATCTCAGTAATATGTGGGATATTGATAATAGCATTTGGTTTATTCGCCCTCTTCATACCAAAAACATTGAAGCATTCTAAACTTATGGCTATAGCAATAGCAATTGCAGCGTTCATAAGCCTGCCTATGGGTGGGGGGTTCATAATAGGGCTTATATTATCCGTAATAGGTGCCATATTACTATTTATATTCAAAGGTTGACAATCAAAACTAAACAAAGGCGCAATCATGAACGCGGCAAACTCTTTGAAAGAAGCATACTTAACCCTAAAGGAAAAGCCAACGATTATACTTTTGTTTATAACATTTGCAATAATTTCCCTTTCTCTTTTCTTGCTCTACTCAATCAATTTAAATTCTATCAGTAATCCAACAAGCAATTCACTTGCAACAATCTTAATGTCATATATAGTAGGATTAGTGTTATTTGTATTATTTTTTATTTTGGCTTCAATTTCTGTGATGATAGCCAAACAAAAATTCTCTGGCGAAAAAATTCTACTGAAAAAAGCATTCAACGATGCTAAACCCTTTTTCATAAGAACTGTAGGGCTATTTATTGTAATATTTTTAATCCTAGGTATACCTATGGGCATTTTTATATTTGGAGGCGGAATTCTTTTCGACTCTTTAGTAGCATACTCCTCCATAGTAATTTCCTTGGCGGTAAGTGGTATTGTACTTCTTATAATAGGTATTATACTCTTAGTCTTTCTCGGAGTTGGAGTATCTCAGTCACTACCTATATCCATGATCGAAAATCTAGGAATAATAGCATCTATCAAAAAAAGTTTCAGCAAATCTTACAAATCTTTCTGGTCCATCTTCGGTATAGGATTTACAATTTTTATGATATCGTTAGTTTTTGATCTGATAGAATATCTGATATCAACATACATTTCATCCCTCATAAGCTACTTCTTATATGTGGCATATATAGCAATACTCTATCCAATTGTCTTAATCGCAATTCCAATATTCTATCTTTATTCTAATCAAAAGCCAGATTCAAATAAGCCTAAAATTGGCACAGATTCAGCATCTCCAAAAATCAGCCAAGGCTAACCTTAAGATTCCTGCTTCTGAGTCCCAACAGGTTTCTTGCCATCTCACTAGGCATATCCATGTCCCCATACCTGCCAAGGAATCTGCCGAAACCCAATCCTTCAAGAATCTTCAGGGTCAGACCCATCCCTCTGTTTCCAATTCCCGAATAGAAACTCTTTACCATAGCATGCATCCACATATCTAACATGAAAGTTCTCCTGTAAGTTCTTTCATATTCATAAAGATCCCCTCCATGCTCAAAATAATTCTTTATTGTATTAGCGGCAAGAATGCCTGCAAGGCTACCGTATATTATGCCTCCACCGGTAGAAGGCTTGACCTGGCCTGCAGCATCCCCTACAAGCAATACCCTGGATTTAACTTCTACTATGTGTCTGCGCAGTGAGACTGGTATAATGCTTGCCCCTTCAGAGATCTTTTTAGCGTTTCCTACCATGTCTGAAATTTCTTTTCTTGATGTAAACCTGTTAAATGAAGCCAAAGCGTTGCCAGAAGAAGAATCAATACCGATTCCCACCTCCAGTATGTCCTTTGAATTTGGGCATATCCATCCAAACAGGCCCTTTGCAACACCACTATCAAAGAAAACATCAACCACTCTGTGGTCATCATGGCCTATATTGTACTCCGCCTTATATGTAAGCAGATAATTTTTGATACTGCCAATTTTATAGTGCCTTGCAACTTCTGATACTGCCCCATCCGCACCAACCACTACTCCTTCCGAAGAGAATCCATCAAGTTCTCTTCCTGTTACTCTCTTTCCTAAAAGAACATCAGCCCCTTCGGCAACAGCTTCATCATGGCATATGTCATTGAGATGCTTCCTGTCAAGAACATGGGCCACTGCAGGCTTCGAGTAAATATTCATGGTCCTGCCATTAGCATGTATCCTTGCTCCATGAAGCGTGTTAGTGACTGCACTGCCATAACTTATGCCTATTCTCTCAAGACCTTTTACCGAAAGAATGCCAGAAGCCCTGACTGGCTCTCCTAAAACCTTCTTTTGGTCATAGACTACAGTATTTATGCCGAGCTTTGCAAGCCTCCTAGCTGTAACAAGCCCTGCCGTGCCTCCTCCAATTACTGAAACCTTTTCTTCCATCACGTCCACATTAAAATTTGATAATAACACTTACAATTAAAAAATTAAGAAACTTTATGTTCTGCCCATATACAAAAAATTTTTTCCTAAATGAAACGTCATCTATATAAATATGACCTAAAAATATTATGCTGTAATCGATAGTGTCTAAAACACATCATTAAATAGTTATACAACCAATGGTTTCTACAATGCTCTTTACCGACCTCCTAATCGGATTCTTATCAATAATGCTTCCAGGTTTCTTCCTGGCCTTAGGCCTCCTAAAGAAAACCAAGCTTAACCTGTTTGAGATATCGGTTATAGGATTCATATTTGGAATGATATTTCCTCCTATGCTTACTTGGACAGAATCATACTTCAGGGACATCATACATGCATTCTCTTTTTCAGCAGGTCTCTACAACATAAATGTAATATTGCTTACTATAATCGGAATTGCCATATCCTATCAGCAGGGTGCTCTAGACCTCTCTTTCCTTAAGAAAAAGGTCTCTTCTTCAAAATCCAATTCAAGAGTCATAACAGAAATAAATGCATCAGCAAGAGAGCGGATAACACATCTCAGAAAGCAGTTTTCTTCAGCAGAACTGGACATGACTATGGTAAAGGCACATGAAAAAGAAGAGGAAGACCTGGTAAAAAGAAACAGTGATGAGATTGAGGCCCTAAAAAAGAAAGGCGCAGGTTCAGAAGAATTGGAACATGTAAAAAAATCCCATATAGAGGAAGAAAACAGGCTCATAAGCGAGCATGAAAGAGAGGAAAAACATTTTCTAAGCAGTGGAAAGAGCACAGCAGAGAAAAGCTCTTCTTCAGACTCAAGGAAATGGGCTTATGTTGTATGGGGCATTCTCTTCGCGATAATGCTGATTACATTTGCTTCAAGAATAATAAATATAGGGAACTCTCCAAAATACTTCGAATTCGATCCCTATTTCGATATGTTAAGTACAAGGCAGATATTAGCCTACGGCTATCAATTCAGGCTTGACTACTCCGCATGGCCTGTAAACAACGGCACTACAGACAGGATACAGCCATTGATTCCTTATCTGGAAGCATATTGGTATCGAATTGCAGATACGCATCCAAGTTCATCTACAATAAGCACCAATCTTCTATCCCTCGTAAGTTCATATTATCCGCCAATAACAGCAGCGCTCCTTGTTTTCATAGTCTTCATGTTTGTCTATCATGAGTACGGATCCCTGCCTGCACTTACTGCTGCAGCACTTGTAGCGACAATGCCTACCCTGATAACTACATTCATAGCAGGAGAGCAACTTCTTGAACCATGGGGTATCTTTGCATTATTCTTCATGGTGGCAGCATACTCTCTCGCAGTAAAAAATCCAAAAGAGAAGAGATATGCAATACTTGCCGGAATAGCATTCGCATCTAATTTCCTAGGAGCCCACTACTACAATGTAACCGCTGCAGTCCTTGCACTTTACATACTTGTACAAGGAATACTTGACACTCTGAGAAAAAAGAGCAGCATAGACTTCTTCAAATCAAATGGGATTATGCTCCTTGTCATAATAATATTCTATGTAATATATGCTCCTTACAATGCAACCCTTACAAACAGGATCCCTAGCATACTTGGCATACCAACCATCATAGGTTTCCCACTCATAGCGTTTATAGCTGCACTGATATTCGAATATCTTCCCATGTATCTTGAAAAGTACAAACTCCTGAAAAGAACAACTGTAAACGATCTTGTAGTAAGAATAGGGCTTCTTGTCCTGATCCTGGCTCTTGCAGTGCTCAGTCCTCTCAGCAAGCCTATAACATCTTTCTTAGCACTTGCTTCTCACTTCACAACACCTTCAACTCCCCTATTCATGACTGTACAAGAATACGTTACTACCGGAGCCGGATTCAACTTCGGATCAGCAGGATTTGGAGTTATAGGAGCAGCAATATCCGGATTTCCTATAACTGTATGGATAATTCTTGTACTATTTGGAATATTCACCATATATGATATTTTCGTAAAAGATTCAAGGTCCGCAATATTTACTTTCGTCATGGTAGCTGTGCTTACTGTGGCAGGAATGAGTGAAATAAAGTATCTTCCACACTTCGGTGTAGCTTACATAATCGCCCTTGGAATCGTTATAGGCGAACTTTACATCTTTATAAAAAAGCTTGAGCCTTCAAAGAGGCAGATCGCAACGTATGCCCTGATTGCTATCATACTAATTGCAATAATATTCGAATCAGTATCTATGCTAAGCACATTCACCGCCTATGGGAAAAGTTGCAATAATGTAACAAATGTCGTAGCCGCTACCATGTATTGCAATACTCTTACAAACCAATGGCTAAATGCACTTTCATGGATGAAAAGCAACATAGGCCCCCACGCACCCAGAATACTCGCATGGTGGGATTATGGAGACTGGATAAACTGGTTTGGAAATAGCAATGCCGTAATAAGAGGCGATAATGCAGTCGCAACACTTGACTACAATGTAGCAGCACACTTCGTTCTAGGCAACAAGGATGGATACAATGCTACCAGGCTTGCATCATTCATGGACAACACAGCCCAGGCAGGATATCTTTTATTTGACAATCAACTAGTGCAGAAATGGTCTGCCCTAGACTTCCTCGCCTGTGTAGACATAAACCAGACAAGCCGTGCCTATGCAATATCACAGGGAGTGCAATATAATCAGCCGTTCCTGATAGGCACATCCCCATGCGAGACGGCTCATGATCCGGTAGACATAGCCATTCCAGAACAGCCTACTATAAACCAGTACTGCAGCTTTTCCAATACCACCACTGCGGTTCAGGGATTAGCCCTTGTAGGAGAGACCATACCTAATGTTCTAAACTCATCGTACTGTGTCTCAACAACTCCCAACTCAAACGGAGTTCTGGATGTATACAACGAAAACGGCACCAAGACCAATATAGTACTTTCTACTAACTATATTTTAGGAAACCTTCAGGGCCCTAACGGCCAGACGCTACTGGAATTCTTTGCAATATATCTACCAAACGGACCAAATGATACTATTACGAATGCCCCTACTGAGTTTTACAGCTCGACATACTACAAGGGCTTCTTCTTCGGGAAACTGCCAGGATACACTCTAGTTTATCCTGAGAACTTCTCCGGAATAAACATGGTGAACTCATCAAACCAGGTAATGATACTGAAGCTCAATAACTACACTGGAAAGCTTCCATACATACCTCCCAAGCCCAGCTGGGTTCACAACAATTACACTATACCTGGATGAGGGATTAGTGAATGAAACTTCTCATAATACAGCCATATGTATCCCTTAAAGGCGGTTTTGAGCGTGTAATGCTGAAGATAGCCGAACACTATTCCGCATCTATATATACTCTCGAATACAATCCAAAAACAACATTTCCAGAATTCAAAAACCTAGACATAAAGGTAATCGGAAAGGATGTGCCTTTCTCAGAAGCACTTCCATACAGGGCATCGCAAGGCCTCAGATACGGGTACAATTTCTATAATTTAAAGATAACCGAAGATTATGATGTGCTAAATGCACATATCTCCCCAAGCGAGTGGATACGCCATAAGAACCAGAGAGTCTTATGGTACTGCCATACTCCTCCAAGGGAGGTTTTCGACCTCTACTCTGAAAGGATGAGGTATCGGTCATACAAAGAGAAATTCCTATATTCTGCAATGACCAAAGCCTACAAGCTGATATCCCACAGGGTTATAAAAAACATAGAAGCCATAGCTGCAAATTCAACAAATACACAGGCAAGAATCCTGAAATACCTTGGAAGGGAATCCGAAGTCATAAATCCCGGGATAGACTATGAAAAATTCAGTAATCATGGAGATGACAAGTATTTCTTCTATCCTTCAAGAATACTTACCAACAAGCGCCAAGATTATGTAATAGAAGCATTCAAGCGGTTCAACAAGTCCTCTAAAAAAAGGTACCGCCTTATAATTGCAGGTACCCTGTCTGAGAATCCAGAACACCAGGCCTATTATAAAAAGTTAATATCCCTATCCAAAGGTCTAGACATAAAGATAAAAACAAACATAACAGACAAGGAGCTTTCAGGTCTCTATTCCGAATCTTCCGCTGTGCTCTTTTCCGCAATAAACGAGGATTATGGGTACGTGCCCTTGGAAGGAATGGCAAGTTCCAAGCCTGTAATATCTGTAAATGAAGGCGGACCGAGAGAGACAATATTGGAAGGAAAAACCGGTTTTCTAGTCAATTCGCCAAAGGAGATGGCCGAAAAAATGCTTTACCTCACAGAGCATCCAGGAGAATCAACAAAGATGGGCAGAAATGGGAGGAAGCGAGTTATAAGCAACTATTCCTGGGAAATCTTCTTTAAAAAATTTGACAATGAACTCTCAAAAGCCAGCAAGCAGCCAGAAGACAAAAAAGAGAAATGATGTAAAAACTGTAATGTATGCAATATTTACCCTAAAAACACATTAAATGAACGCAGGGGAAGCCCACGCCGTTTACGAGTGGAAGGATGTCAAGAGATTACATACTTTGATATGACCTTTGTTGCCCTCTCGAGTACTATCTTTATGTCCTTGGTTGTATTTGATCCGGTACAGATCAGTTTACCATTTTTGAATAATATTATAACTGCCTTAGGCTCCTTTATCCTATATATTGCCCCTGGAAATTGTTCAGGCTCGTAATCGACTTCCCTGATATTCTTCGAAAGAGAAAATAAGTCTATATTGGCATGGAGATCCGATTTTACCACTATGTTTTGTATCTTTATTTTAGGATTTATCTTAACTAAGGGCTTTCTGCCTTTTTCTTCCTTTGCCATGGTATTCAGATATACTTATAACATGAAGCTTTTTAAAGCTATCTTGGAAAATTACTCTTCCATAAGCTCTATTTTCATATAAAGAGCAGGCATCTATCCACCAAACCGCTTTCTCCAAAGGTATAAATATTTTGCCTGGTATAATATATTGTATTTCAGAATAGTGAGAATTGTTTTGAAAACGTCTCTATTTGTACTTAAAAAAGAAAAACAAGTGATAATATGGCAGAAAACCAACTAGGAGGGCAACAGTATTTGATATTACCTGAAGGGGCAAGCAGACTAATCGGAAAGGAAGCCCAACGTACCAACATTGCAGTAGGGTATGCAGTATCCAGCATAGTGCGAACTACTCTGGGTCCAAAGGGAATGGACAAGATGCTGGTAAGCGAATTAGGGGACATAATAATAACTAACGACGGAGCAACAATCCTGCAAGAGATGAATGTAGAGCATCCTATAGCAAAGATAATGGTTGAGATAGCCAAGACACAGGATAAGGAGGTAGGCGACGGAACAACCTCTGCAGTAATAATAGCGGGAGAGATGCTAAAGAACGCAGGAGGCCTGCTTGACCAGGGAATACCGCCTGCAGCAATAATAAAAGGCTACGAGATGGCAAGATCCAAGGCATATGAGATATTAAACTCAATAGCCGGCAATATAAGCCTAAACGATGAGGAAAAACTGCAAAAGATAGCAATGATCTCAATGGGCTCAAAGAACATAGGAAGCGCAGAGACAAAGCAGATGCTTGCCAAATTAGCATTGCAGGCAATAAAACAGGTATCCATAACCAACGGAGCCAAAGTAACAATAGACAGGGACTTCATAAAGCTCGAGAAGAAGGAAGGTAGCTCTATAGAAGAGACCAGCTTCATAAATGGGGTTCTTATAGACAAGGAAATAGCACATCCTGGAATGCCTAAACAGATAAAGGACGCAAAGATAGCTCTACTTGACGTTGCTCTGGAAATAGAAAAGACAGAAACAGACGCAAGGATAGAGATAACCTCTCCAGACCAGATGCAGGCATTCCTAGCCCAGGAAGAAAAAATGCTTAAGGAGATGGCCGAAAAGATAGCAAAGAGCGGTGCAAACGTAATATTTGTCCAGAAAGGGATAGATGATGTTGCACAGCATTATCTCTCAAAGGCAGGCATAATGGCTGTCAGAAGGGCGAAGAAGAGCGACATGGAAAAGCTTGCAAAGGCAACAGGCGCAAGGCTTGTAACAAGCCTTGACGACCTCACAAAAGAGGATCTTGGATACGCAGGTCTGGTAGAAGAGAAGAAAGTCTCAGGAGAACAGATGGTATTCGTAGAGAAATGCAAAGATCCAAAGAGCGTCACCATCTTCATAAGGGGAGGCGCAAAACAGACAGTTGACGAGGTAGAAAGGGCACTTACAGATGCTCTAGGCGCACTCGCAAGTGCAATAGAGTCAGGCAAATATGTGACTGGCGGAGGAAGCACTGAGATCGAGGTAGCCTCAAAGATAAGGGATTATGCAACTGATGTAGGTGGCAGGGAGCAGCTTGCCATACAGGCATTTGCAGACGCATTGGAGGTTATACCTAAGACTCTTGCAGACAGCGCAGGAATGGATGCCATAGATACTCTAGTAAATCTAAGGACTAAGCATAAAACCGATGCCGGTAAAGTCTATGGAATAGATGTATACACCAACTCCATAGCCGACATGGAAAAGCCAGGAGTAATAGAGCCTCTAAAGGTAAAGCTCCAGGCTCTTTCAAGCGCCACAGAAGCCACAGCCGCAATCCTAAGGATAGATGATATGATAAGTTCCAAAGGAAGATCGGGAGGCGGAGGAGGAGCAGGAATGCCTCCAGGAATGGGCGGAATGCCTGAATAATGAAAAACTAAAACAGGGCCGATGAAATCTGAACAAAAAACAGAAAAGGCCCTGTTATTTTTATTTTTTTTATTTCCATCTATTTCTATGAAATAATAATCTTTCAAATAGCGGATTAATGTTCTGGAGAAACATTGGCTGGAATCCCGATCTCTAATCTTAAATAACTAGTCCACTAAGCTGAAGCACAACCTGGACGATTAAATCTACCAATAACAATGCCACTATTTGCATCTACGTATATGCCTCTTTCAAAATTAGGATTGAGACAATTTCCCATATTTTTACCTTCAATATACACCGCCCAGACAAATATCAAAGGCGAAATATCTGTATAGTTATTATCTGTTTTAACAACATAGCTTAATGGCTCTAAATATGTATGATTCATATCTGATTCAATCCCAAATCTTTTAGCTACTCCGATAGCATAACTCGGCGAGACTGAAATATAATATGGCTGCATTGGACCATCATACAACTCCCCAGAATTATTTGTATCAAGTATTACCGAACCATTATTATAAACTGGCACAGCTATTGAGTCTTCTATGGTGTTGTTAACTATAACTATTCCAGAGTTCTGCACTATAGTATTACTCATAATGAGGTAATTTGCAATAGGTATATTATATGAAAAATAAACTATACTGACATTCGGATTAAACATAACAACTTCAGGCAGAGGATTTACATACATATCATAATAATGCTGTCCTAGTCTATTTTCAAGAAAATCCGATGCGGCGCCTATCGCATTAGAAGCTATACTGGATTTAACGTCATTAGTGTTAATTGTTGCATTGTTTTGATTCAGCATCGGCAAAAAGTAAGATACTGGATAAAATCCATAATTTGTTGTATACCATCCGGTCTGCACCGATCCATAGCTGATTTTAGGCAACAGATAATAAATTGATAAGAGATTGCCAATGTCTGCAACTATAAAATTAGCTCCCTGAACCTGTACGGATACCAACCGGTATATCTGATTCGGAGAGATCTGATTTAATTCAGAATTACGTATAATTCCAGGAATTACTACTAAAAATGCAAGCAGTACTATAAGTACTATAACTATTCCTATAATAGCAGATATGACAAATACGATCCTCTTCCTACTATACATAAATTGATTTATACAAAACTATCTAAAAACATTCCGATGTCAAGCTCCGTATTTTATATTGGAGTAGTTCTTGCAGAAAATGAACCTTTTTCATTCATATTGCCTTTCTTATGTCTCTTTTAAGCATTACCGGATACGGCCTAAGTAATTTATCACCCCAAGATCCATTTGTGTTTCCTGGAAGGCGCAGTGTGCAATCACCTCGCTCCATTAGTGAACCTCAAGCCAGGACATACACCAAACCCAACGCAGACAAAAAGCTATATATCTTGAATACCATTATGTATTGCTGTTGAATAATCTTCATTATAAATACTGCGTGTTTTTATGGCTAAAATAATAGTAACCGGCACCCCAGGCTCTGGAAAGTCAACCATACTAAATAACATAAAAATTATCAGGATAATAAGCCTTGCAGACGAAATGCTCAAACGATCCTCAATAAACGGCGTAGTCGACAGAGACAAGCTAAGGTATATGTCCTATGACGAGATCGCTTCTATAAGGAAGGATGTTATCCTCAACACAATAAACAAGATAGATGGAGACCTTATAATAGATACACACCTGACTGTCAAGAAGAAGACACGATATGTGCCTGGCTTCTCCAAATTCGATCTCGATTCCTTCAAAGAGCTAAAAGGCATAATATATATAGATGCTCACGCAAACGATATAATGTTCAGAAGGCTTATCGACAAAACAAGATCAAGGGAGGACGAGCCAGAAGAAGAGATACACGAACAGCGGCGTATAAATATCTCAATGGCATCATATTATGCAGCACATCTAAACCTGCCTTTATATATAGTAAAAAACAGGCAGAATCAAGTGGAACGCGCTGTCAGTGACATGGAAGAAGCAATAAATGAGATACTTGGAAAGAGTGTTTAAATGATACCCCTTCAGGCAGAAATAATACTAGTTGCAGCAGCTTACTCAATACTACTCATAGCACTACAAAGAGTAATCATCGATGTAGACCGAATGTATGAACTGCGCGCACATATGAACACACATCAGAAACACCTGATGGAGCTCACAAAAAGAAATGCGACAAAGGAAGAAATTGCAGAAAAGCAGAAGGCGCTGATGGCTGTCAGTTCCGAGAGCATGAAGATGCAGATGAAGCCAATGATAGTAACCCTTCCATTATATGCTGTACTATATTATCTAGTATTGCCACGCTACTTCAGCAATGTGCCAAACTTCCATATATTCTCATTCACTCTGAATTATGGGCTAGCATTTATAGTCTTTTCACTTATATTGACTATGGTGCTCCAACAACTTATCGCATATTATGACCGAAGACGCCTAAAAGACAAGTACAATTTCGGCATAATGCAATCATCATTCAAAGAAGAGCCAAATAATAATAACAATAATAATTAAACTTAAAGGTGTTAAATTTGCCAAAACCTATGCATAGATCAAGAAGTATGAGAAGGCTGGACAGGGTAACTCCATCCGGAAAGCACGTTGTGCATTACGTAAGAAGGAAGAACTCAATGCCTCACTGCAGCATATGTAAAAATGAGCTTAGCGGAATATCAATCCAGAAGAATGCCAAAGGAAAGAGCCTAAAAACTAATTCCAGAATATTTGGAGGAGTACTATGTGGGAAGTGCGCTTCAGAAGTAGTCAAATATGCAAGCAGAATTGAGCATGGAGAGATGAAGATGAGCGATGTCAGCGTAAAGCAGAGAGCATACATCCTTCAGATGGTATCTCATTAAAGGCAATTTTTAAGCCCTTTCCACTGCAAATTAGCTACATAAGCGCATCAAGGAGATTGCTTACGATACAAAGCGACATCTTCGCAGTTCAAGTACAGTAACAAAGAAAGCCTGAAAGCAAGAGCAAGCCTAGAGCCTTCCGAATTAATACCTGTTTTCTTATTCTTTCTTCTGATTCTTCCTCTTCCCAGTATCTTTATCCTTCTGGTTAATCTTTAACTCAGGCATATAACTCAGGAAGGAAAGAAGGTACAATGCACCGACTATGATTATCCCGGTTATAATGGCCAATACCTTATTCTGTGCAACTATTATTCCAAAAACAGCAAACAACACTCCCAGTATGATATAAGTCCTCTGCCTTGATTTGTATTTCTTAAAATATTTTTTATAATTATCATAGCAGTCATTGCATATTACTACCTTGTTCTCTGAAAGCGGTTTCTTAAGAATATCATGCTTGAACCACCTTATACTGCGTATCACATCATCTTCTTCTATCTCTATGCCTCTCTTCTCCTTCCCGCACAGCATACAGTAGTAAACCTTCTTCTCCATTCAATCTACCTCAAGTTTCACAAGCCTTCCGAAAGAGCTCTTTATCCTCTCTTCATCAAGTACATTAAAGACCTCGGCCACTGTCGTGTCATCCACTCCTATCCTTCTCAATATGTTGTTTATATCATACTGCCGCAAGCCCAGCTTCTCAAGCATATCAACGAAGAATACCACATTCACATGCCTATGCATCTTGTTGAGCTTATTGACCAGCTCTTCTGCGGCCCCCTCTCCTATCCCTAAAGCTGTAAGCATCTTCTTCAGATCTATTCTGCTAACACTGAAGCTTCCGGGCATCAGCCACCAGCCTCTTTGCGCTCATACGAAAATACCCTGGTTATCAGCATATCGGATAAGCCTATGTCCCTGAGCAGGGCAACCACAACATCCCTTCCTATGTTCTCTGAAAGCAACAGCTCCACAAAATTCCTTACATCAACTTCCTTTTCCTGAGCGCCCATCTCCTTGAATACTTTAATATAGCTTTCAGGATTTAGCCCGTTCTCCACAAACTTCGCATCAAGCGTAATCCTATCGAATGTAAACTCTTTCTTTATGTCGGAGCCTTGAAGTTCTCCAGGTTCCAGAAGATTCTCTATGCTTATAGTGTACATATCCAGAGGAAGCTCTCCGACGATATGCTCAATCAGGAAGACATTTGGGAATTTTACCGATGTGTTGAATGACATGTCTACTGCTGCTTGGCCTACCCCGAGCTTGCTTATTTCAGACCTCATGAAATCAGAGAAATTAAGCGATCCCTGGAGATACTGCATAAACTTCTCGAATTTTATTCTAAGCATTATGGTAGTCCCGACATTGGAGAATATTGCCTCGTTTATGTCTGTCGGGTTCTGCGATGCGACTATAAGCCCAAAGGAGTACTTCCTTCCTTCCCTTATGATTGTAACAGCATCGCTCCTCTCATCGCTAGCTATCTTCCATGCTTCATCAAGTGTTACTATTGTCTTAAGCCCAGCATTAGAGCTCCATGACTCCATTCTCATCTTTTCCTTAAGGGTCTGGAGTATGAAAAGGGCAGCTAGAGCCCTAAATCTCTCATCAGGAAGGCTTGAAAGATCGAGGTCGACAAGTCCTGAAGTAGTAAGCTTGCCTATATCTATGGTGCTCCTATTTGCAAAATAATCCTCACCAGGCCTTGAGAACTGCCTGAGCCTGTATATAGCATTCTCAAGCTCTGCAGGGTAAGCGTATGTTCCCTCTGTCTGTTTCTCTTCAAGAAGGCTAACAACATCCTTGAGCGTTGGCGCCTCCTTCCCTTCAGGCGGATGGTTTGCTATATTGAACCCGAAATTTACATATGCCTGTTCAACTGCCTCAGCGGTAAGCCTTCTCTGTTCAGGATACTCTCCTATATCTGTAAGTATATCAAGAGAGTTCATTATCTGCTTGGTTCTATCAAGAGGTCTCATCCCTGAGAGGTCCATTATATTCATGTAATCCCCCTTTGAGAAGGAGATTACCCTGCCTCCGCTCTGCTTAACCCATGATATATACTCCCCTGCCCAGTCTATTATTATCGCATTTGTGCCCCACACATAGCTTGCCCTTGTAAGAAATGTCTTTACGAAAAAACTCTTTCCAGAACCTGTTATGCCTACCACGCTTATGTGCGGATTTGTGAGTGAAGCAAATGTCCAGGTAAAAGGCACACCGAAAAGTTTTGTTATTCCTACGAATATGGAATTTGTAGGGTCATTTAATAAGAATTCGTAAGGAGGCTCCGGCGGCCTGCTAAGAAATGTTCTCTTAGCAAGCTCATTTGTCATAATATTCTGAATCCTAAGCAGTCCCATGTTAATTTTAAACAAAATAAATCTAAAAGCCCTCTTGTTTACAAGAGGGCCTTTAAAATAAAATCAAGGCGCTGTGTATTCAGACTGCCATGCATTGGTGTATACTACGGATCCTACGGATGCCCCATTCTGGTCATTTCCGCTGTAGTCGTTAGGATTGCCGTTAAGAGGCCACCATCCTACAAGGCTCCCTACTACTGAAGGCACTACTCCTATGCCGCTATGATACATTGCAAGTACCTCTGCAGGGCTTAATGTTGCATTATAGTACTGCACGTTAGATATCATTCCATTAAATGTGGTGCCTGATGTTCCTGCAATATCTCCTACGTATACTGTAGGGTTGGTGGTAAAGCTCCCTGCTGCGGAGTAGACCTGTTGCCCATTCACATATACTGTATTTATTCCGTTGTATGTTACTGTTACAAAACTCCATGTGTTGGAGAGTGTTGATGTTCCAGTATATCCGATTCCATCAACTCCAAGTCCTCCGCTTCCAAAGCCTATGTAATTTCCTCCTGCAAATGAGAATACTCCAGATTGCGCAGGCTGTGTGCTCTTGGGATCCATCCAGAAAGATATTGTTCCGGAAGAACTTCCGGAAATAACTCCGGTTGCCTCAACGTAAGAATCTGAAAGAGGATTGAAAACCGCAACCTGATCTGGCTCTCCGTTTGTACACTCTCCCTGTGCAGATGCGTGTGCAGACGTTCCGGGTCCATTAGGCCTTTCTATCTGGCATGCTCCAGGTCCTACTTTAGGAGTAAGAAATCCTGCATTAAAGACTCCCAAACCAAACAGCGCACCTAGAACTACAGCAATTATAAGTATTGCCCAGCCGTATGTCATAAGATACTCCATTGCACTTTGGAGCTTGAAATTTCCCATGTAATTCGATTATATTAGAAAGGAAGCCTTTATAAAGTTATACTAAAACCAGAGAGGGGTCTACTCTCACGAACCCTTGCCGCGTTATAGCCTTAATCCTCAGTAATATTTTTATAATATAGCATGAAAGGTATAATCAGGAGATAATATGGAAGCATATTGTGTTAAATGCAAAGAAAAGAAAGAGATGAAGGGAGCGAAGGAAGTAACCATGAAAAACGGCAAGAAAGCAATGACCGGAACATGCGAATCCTGCGGAACCAAAATGTTCAAGATAGGAGGAAAGTAAGAAGGCAAAATAAAAGCTAGCCTCTACAACCGGATAAAATATCCCCTATCTATTTATGGTTTAAAACCCGAATCCCGTTTAATTCGAATTTATTTTATTTTTTCTTTATTCTTACAATAAACAAATTCTGCTCAAGGCTTGTGTATTGCTACTACCTCGATCTTAAACACGAGAGTATGCCCTGCAAGCGGCGAATTGAAGTTTACAGTTACATCATTTGAGCCTACAGCTGCAATAACTCCGTGCTCCTGAATCCCATTAGCTATTCTTGTGACTGGTGTTCCTATAATTATATTAGCTGTGCTGTTTACTCCGAATGCATTTACCGGAACGCTCACGAAAAGCGAAGAATTGACTTCACCATAGCCTTCCTGCGGTGTCACTGTTATTGTCTTGTTCTGGTCAAGCCTCATTCCCACCACTCCAAAATCAAAACCAGGTATGAGCTGCCCTGCACCAACTGTAAAGTTAAGCGGTGCCTGGCCCACATTTGAACCGAAGACTGTACCATTGGTAAAGCTTCCAGTGTAATATACACTTACATTGTCCCCTGCCTTCACAACCTCGGCGTTTGCTGCCGATACGAAAAAGAGGATGCCTACAGCTGCCATTATAACTACTACAACAATTGCCAATATCGCATATCTTCCAAAATTCATAAAATTCACTCTGTTTTTTTTATCTTCTATACTGTTTAGATAAT
>JAJZKQ010000003.1:53422-55041 GCA_021804095.1 Microcaldota archaeon
TCTTCTATACTGTTTAGATAATATATCCTATTAGATACAAAAGCTTCTTAATCATATCCTGTATCGCTTGTTCATATCCAAGCCATTTATTCCGATTCGTAATCGAAAAGATCAATTCCTATCTTCTCAAATCCTTCACAATGTGCTACCACTGTAGCTCCATATTTCTCCGCTGCCGCAGCTATAAGTGCGTTGGCAAGAGGTATATCTTTATTGCTGTACTTTTCTGCTTTGAGAGTCAACTCAGCATCTATCTTTACCATTTTTAGCTTTGAGAAAAGAATAGCCTCTACCCTGTCATTAGCAAGCGAAACGTCTTTTCTTGCATAAAGGTAATAAAGTTCGGTAAGGGTTATAGGGCTAACATATCCGTTTGCCTCGCCTCTTTCTACCTTCTCCAAGAGCTTCGCTATCTTCCCTGCACCTTTATCATTGCTGAAAAATGCTATGAATGAAGACGTATCAAATATGTAATCCATTAGAAGCACCACCCTTTCCTCCATGTTTCCTCTTCCACTCACTCCTGAGCTTCTTCAAAGAAGCAGATGTTATTCCCAGCTTCTTGTCTATCCCCATAAGCTCTGAAAATGGGGATATTGGCCTCATGATCAATTCCCCGTTCGATTCTCTAAAAACAAGTATACTCTTCTCAGAAATGTTTAATTTCTTTCTAAGTTCATATGGTATTACAACTTCTCCATTAGGAGACATGTTTACAGTCGCCAGAGACATCTGAACACACTTATCTCAAGAAATGATAAATATAAATGTCTTACTAAATGCCGGCTCTCAAAACGAGGTAAATTGAGAGACAACAGCATCCGAACCTAGGCAATAAAGAATAGGAAAATTATTCTTATATCCCTTTTAACCAGCTTCAAATTAGGATTTAGTTGCGGTGCGCTCACAGGTCGTCTGTGCTTATCTTATATATGTCGTTACAATCCCTAGTTTAATTCCTATTTTACTCTGTTGTTCATCGCTTGTTATCAATTTGCCATATTTTAATGCTTGTACCAGATAAAGAGCGTCGTAAACAGAGGTTTTTTCTTTCATTCCCAGAATTAGCGCTTCTTTCATGAAGTATTTGGAAAGCTCTATATGGATAAGTCCGCAGTAGGCTTTTTCAAGAGCACTGAAAATTGTGAGTGCTTCAGATTCGGAAATTTGCTTTTTTAAGTGTGCTGTCCTTATGGAATTAGTTACCTCAGTAAGCACATAATCAATTGAGCAGACCGGCTCATCAGCATCAATACTGCTCTCGACTTCCTTCCAGCCCATCTCCCTTAGTATATACTTTGACAATGAAGAAGCGTCAATGACTATCACGTCCTTCCCTTATGTATCTTGTCGAAGTGCCCTTTTTCATTGTAGGAATGTCAGCGAGCATGGCATCGATTTCCTTAAGGACTTGGTGTTTTTTGCTCTCCTTTATCTCACTTTCTATAGATTCTCTTACAACAACACTCCAGTTTTTCCTGATTCCCCTCATCCTTCTCTTAAGTTTATTCGGTATCCTGAAACTCACAACAGTCATTTGTTCAGACATTTGATCAATAGTAATACATTTGTAATACAAATATAAAAACCTTCTGATGTCTACACAGCAACAGAACCTG
>JAJZKQ010000019.1 GCA_021804095.1 Microcaldota archaeon
TCACCTTGGTTGGTGGTTAAGTTGGTGGTTAAGATTGCTTACGACCAAGATTCCAAACGCATTTTGCGGATAAATCACCGCAAGTGTCAAATTTCCTATCTCAGACATCACAAAATCCGTTTTGTCTACTTAGTTTAAATATGAAAAAATTCAAATAAAAATCATGGAAAAAACAGTGTTTTCTGCAACTAATCCTAAAAACGGATTCATAATGCTGGAAAGAGAGAATTTTACTGTACAAGAGAGGGCAGAAGAGTTATTCTCAGTAAGATCAAAACCGTTGCTTCCTGGCGGTTTTCTTAAGGGAGAAATACAAAAGGTTGCAGATGCAATTCTTGGAACTTTAACTGAAAATGTCACAATAAACGGAAGGGAAGAAAAAGAATTCGGAAAGCTTGCTGTAAGTTTTTCAAGGCTGATTGCTTCTTACTGTGCTGATGCTGAAACAGGAAAACCCATTATTGAAATATCACCAGACATGAAGAATGTCCTGAACTGCTTCTCCGATATGCTTCAGGAAGAGACAAAACTTGCATTGGAAGAAGGGCTTCCTCATCCTTATTTCTCATTATCAAAATTCAGCGTATACGAAATAGCAGCTGTAAAATATAAACTTAAAGAACATCCGGATTTGATAGTTAGAAAAAATGCAGGAACTATACTTCATGCGGCTATAAACCTTAGCGATCTTTCCATTGCGGAAAAGCTCGCGAAAGATGCAAAATCTACAAGAGATAGACTTGCAGAAGAATACGCGGATGACCCAGTAGTCATGAAGAATCTCAATACGATTATTTCCGCATCTCTGCATAGAGGAAATCTCGGCTTTGCCGAAGAGCTCGCGAAAGACGCAAAATCTACAAGGGACAGACTCGCAAAAGAATTCACAGATGACCCAGTAGTCATGAAGAATCTCAATACGATTATTTCCGCATCTCTGCATAGAGGAAATCTCGGCTTTGCGGAAGAGCTCGCGAAAGATGCAAAATCTACAAGGGACAGACTCGCAAAAGAATTCGCAGATGACCCAGTAGTCATGAAGAATCTCGATACGATTATTCACGCATCTCTGACCAGAGGAAATCTCGGTTTTGCGGAAGAGCTCGCGAAAGATGCAAAATCTACAAGGGACAGACTCGCAAAAGAATTCGCAGATGACCCAGTAGTCATGAGTAATCTCAATACGATTATTTCTGCAGCTCTGCATAGGGGAAATCTCGGTTTTGCGGAAAAGCTCGCAAAGGATGCAAAATCTACAAGGGACAGGCTCGCAGAAAAACACGCAGATGACCCAGTAGTCATGAAGAATCTCGATACAATTATTTATGTAGCTTTGACTAGAGGAAATCTCGGCTTTGCTGAAAAACTTGCAGAAGGATTAAGTCCCTTAAGGGACAGACTCGCAGAAAAATACGCAGATGACCAAGTAGTCATAGATAATCTCAATATGATTATTCATGCATCTCTGATTAGAGGAAATCTTAGCTTTGCTGAAAAACTTGCAGAAGGATTAAGTCCCTTAAGGGACAGACTCGCAGAAAAATACGCAGATGACCAAGTAGTCATATATAATCTCAAAACTATTATCTCTGCAGCTCTGGTCAGAGGAAATCTCGGTTTTGCGGAAAAGCTCGCGGAAGAAATCTCTTTATCAGGATCTCTTGCGGTTCTCCGCAGATGACTGTTCTACACCTTCAAGATTCTGATACTTTTGTAGCTTGGGAAGTTTTTCATTGGATACATCTACAAGCTTTCCTATCCCTATCCTATCTATATTATTAGTAGGTTCATCAAGTATTAGCTATTTTAAATTAGGCACAAGAACCATTGCAAATGCTATCCTTATGGCAAGGCATGCTATAATGCGTCAATAAAAATACCTAACAGAGCTACTCCTAAACCGGGTGTAAATAACCTCAGATATATATGATTTCTGCCGCGCAACAGGCATCGGATAGCCGCATCGAAGAATTGAGAACCGATAAAACACGTCCTTTTCTGGGCCACAGTAATTGCAAGAACGCAGGGGAATCCCACGCCGTTTACGGGTGGGAAGACATCACCCTCTAACCAAATTAATAAGACCTAAACCTGTAAGGTGTGACGTTTCAATTCCTACAACCTTCTTCAGTATGATACCTGATATGTCCTCTTCAACATGATAATTTAGCCTCCCTGAATCGTTAATTCCAAACCTTAAAATCCAACAATTTCCTTTATCTATGCTTCCTATTGTTTTTGGATCTGTCAGATCTACCCTAAACCATTTCCCATTTAAAAATTCTGAGAATTCATTACTCTGTTGTGAAAAGAATATGATCTCTGGAACATTGGGAATTCTAAGTCCCTTGCTACAAAGCACCTTCCGCGTATCTATCGGGTCTGAATTTATAGACGGAAATACAACCAAATTCACTCGTTCGAAAACATTGAATTTCTTTACGCCTTCAGATTTTGTTATCAAGCGCGATTCCATAATATCACTATCAGCTATCTCCTTTGTTATTAGTTGATATAATTCAGATATAATAATATTGCTCAAGCTTAACCTTGCGATAATATGGCACTGGGAGATTGTCCTTGACCGGTTTTTAGAATGTAAATGTCAAATCCCTAAATGAATGGCATATCCATATATATTAATATTTTTTTATTATATAAATCCCTAATGTTGGTATAACCATGAAGAAGATCCATATCTACCTGATTGCTATAGTGCTGATAATCATAATGGTCGCCGTTTTAATGTTTGCAGCAGGAAGCCTGACTCCTTCAACTAGCCTTGTATCTTATGACAATAAGCCTGTTTCAGCATCTTTTCTTAAGATGCTTGTCATACCAAACAATGTAAGCAGTCAAGTAGGCATGGGAGTTGCACCAAAATCCAATGTGGAAATTCTCAACGCCACGCCAATAGCAATAAATGGTAAGCCAGAAATTCTTTACATAGGCGCCGAGTTTTGTCCTTTCTGCGCTGCTCAAAGATGGCCACTGCTTATAGCTTTAATGAGATTTGGGAATTTCACCGGAGTCAAATACATGACATCATCAGCAACAGATTATGCTCCAAGCACTCCTACGTTTACATTTTATAATTCAACCTATACGAGCCCATATATCTCATTCGTTGCCGTAGAGCAGACTACCAACACATACAAAACATTGCAGCAGCCTAACAGCACACAGGCATATCTATTCTCAAAATACGATCCTAACGGAAACATACCTTTCATTCTCTTTGCAAACCGCACCGTATGGGGAAACGCAGACTATGATCCACTCAGCGTTTTAGGAGGCAAGAACTGGACCGATATAGCAACACTTCTCCATAACTCATCATCAGTACAGTCACTTGCAATAGTAGGAACGGCGAATCTTATGACTGCACAGATATGTTCCATAGACAACAACTCACCTGCAAGAGTCTGTGATCAGCCATACATAAGGAATCTTATGGGCTATGTAAAATAAGTGACATCTGAAATGGCCAACATGAAAGATAAGGACGGCAATACCCTGCTTTATGCAAGCTACGCAGCAGCAACATTAGGATTCCTCATATCCTTATATCTGACTCTTTATCATTATATCGGAATACCTCTGGCATGTTCAACAAGCGGGGGGCTTATAGACTGTGCAAGTGTTCTCAACAGCCCATATGCATATATCCTAGGCATACCAATGGCAGTTTTCGGCATGATATTCTTTGCCGTATTCCTCATCCTGCTCTACATAAACAATAAGGACTCTATACTTATATGGAATCTTATAGGCATAGGCACTGTCGTATATCTTCTAGACATAGAGCATATTGTAGGCCATATATGCATATGGTGCACAGCAGTACATGTATTAGTGCTGGCGCTTTTAGTTCTTACAATATATAGGACGATTCACAAAAAGCCATAGCCTACGAAATTGTCTATGAAAATCAGGTCAGACGTTTCCTCCACTTATTATGGCAACGGCTTTCTCATTATCCTTCAAGTTCAATTTTCTATATGCTACTATTGTTGAGACACTTGCAAATTCAGCTACAAGCCCATAATCCTCAAGGAATTTTTTCTGTTCTCTAAGCATCTCAGTTTCAGAGACAGCAATCGCCATCCCTTTATATAATCTAAGCATGCTAAGCGCATCATCGCCAAATGTAGGATAGCCCACAGCTATAGCGTCTGCAGCTGTCATAGGCTTCTGGTATTTTATCTTCTCCCCGTTCACAAACGCCTTAACAAGCGGGCTGCACTTCCTAGCCTGAACTGCGATTATCTTAGGAAGTCTCCTTATGTGTCCGGCCTGTTTCATCTCCCGAAGACCTTTGAAGACTCCGCTGAGCAGCGTAGCGTTTCCTACAGGCACAATTATGTGTGTGGCATCGTGGAGCTGATCCATTATCTCATAAACAAGCGTCTTCTGGCCTTCTTTCCTGTAGCAATAATCTCCAGTTAAAAATGCCTTATGTCTTGAAGCATATTTGTATGCAAAATCAAGTGCTTTGTTGAAATCTCCATCTACCTTTTCAACATCAGAATCTCTCAATTCCTTTATGTTTCGCACTTTATGCTTGCTGGCTCTGCCGCCTATGAATACTTTGGCTTTCATTCCCTCAAGCTTCGCATAATAAGCTAAAGAATATGCCATATTTCCTGTAGACGCACATACTATGGTTCCATATCCATACTCTTTGGCTTTGGATATCTCAACTACCGAACCTCTATCCTTAAACGATCTTGTGGGATTTTCGATCTCTAATTTTAGAAAAAGTCTCTCATCATCAATGCTTCTTATCAGCTTTGTGCCTCCCAGTTCAGTATGCCTGTACTTTGCTTTGGGAAGAAGATACTCATAATCCCAGAACTTATCTCCTCTGCTTTTCTTAAATCTGGGCTCTTCCGTATATACTACTTCAAGATTCCCGCCACAACTTCCGCAAGTTTGATACCTGTGCATATCTGTATACTCTACCTTACAGACTCTGCATTTCAGTATGTATCTCAATCAACCCGCCTGGAAATCCCCATTTCAAACTTATCTTCGTTCCTTCCTCTATTTAAAGATTCCTCTAAGTATATCTCTACCTAAGTGCATCTCTTACACTTTTTGTACCTGTCTTTCCTTTATCTACAAGAAATTCAAGCGCGAGTTTAGAGGCCACAAGCGCGTCATGATCCCCATCTGATGCCTTCTGAGATATTGCCATCCATTTCATGCGAAGTTCATCTTCGGTATATGACTTGCCTGCAAAATTCCTTGAAAGCATATCTATAATACTTTTAATGACAGGCGAGTTCTCTCTATTCGCCGCAGTAGCTTTAAAACCTGCCTCTATTTTTCCTGGAACTATGTTAAACACCTTTACCGCTCCTCTCACAACCTCAGCAACGCCTTCTGCTTTTCCCGGCCCTTCTATCTTAGAAATTCCAATCCTTATTTTATCAGTTGTGCTTATTACATTCATGCAATTCTGAATATCTTTTATATTAAATGGTATATATATTTTATGGAATTTCTAAGATAGAAGGGCCGGGAAAAGCAGAAGGCGTTGCTGAGGTTGTGAGAGGAGCGGTAAAGGTGTTTAACATAGTTCCAGGAAAAATAGAGGCAGGTTTTAAAGCTACTGCGGCGAATAGAGAGAACTCGCCTGTCATTAAAAGTATTATAGATATGCTTTCAAGGAATTTTGCAGGCAAGTCATATACCGAAGATGAACTTCGCATGAAATGGATGGCAACGATAGAACTAGAAGAGATACAGCATATGGACACAGAGAAAGTTACAAATCATAAGATAAAAGAAGCATACGCAAAATTAAAGAAACCCGTATGTGTCGATGATACCGGATTGTATCTTGATGCTATAAAAGGCCTTCCCGGCGCATTTGCAAAGCACTTCACAAATAGGCTTGGGGCCAAAGGCATTTCTGATCTTGTTTCTTTATATGGCATATACACAGCAACAGTCTCTACTTCTCTAGGATTCAGCGATGGGACCAATACCAAAATATTCACTTCGAGGGTAAAAGGCAGAATATCCAAAGTTCCTGCAGGAAAAACAGGATTCGGTTTTGATTCCATATTCATCCCTAAAGGCAGTAATCTTACCCTTGCACAGATGCCTATTATACACAAAAACCGTTTTTCTGCCAGAGGAAACGCATTTGGAGAGCTGAAAGAATATCTCAAGTCCCAGAAAATAATCTGAACCGAAATCTCCAACCAAGCAAATATCTTTTTTGGATTTTCCGATTATAAAACTTACTCCGTCTATCTTGTCTACTGCACTCCGATCCTTCTCGCAGCGGCTTCAGGATCGTCGTAATAATCCCTGCAGAATTGGTTTATTGATTTAAGATCTCTTTTTCCCAATTCATTAAGCTTTTCAAGAATTCGTCCTCTTCTCTGCTCCTCGGCAACTATCTCATTTGGCGTTATCCCAGCAATTCTAGAGAGGAGATCTCTGTATGTAACGCTAGGGAAGATGTCTGAGCCTTTGCGTGTCTTATAATTATAAGTATAAAGATCAGAGAGAAGAACCTGTGTCTCAATTCCTGATATCTCAGAAACCTGCGAGACTTTCCTCGACATAACTCCCTCTTCATGCGTCTGTGTTATTATTACTATGGCATCTATCAACGGAATGACATCTCTCTCTATGTTCATCGGAGTGTGCTCAAGCCTGGTTATTACCTCTCTTGTTGTGCTTGCATGTATTGTACTCATAGATATTCTGCCGATGTTCATAGAAGTTATCATATCCTTGGCTTCCTCTCCTCTAACCTCTCCTATAATTATCCTGTCAGGTCTCATTCTTAATGTGTTCTGTACAAGCTCCCTTGTAGAAACAGAGGGGCTTGTTTCGAGCCTTACACAATTTTCCTGTGTTTCAGTATTAAGTTCGTAAGTTTCCTCTATGACTACAATTCTCTCCTCAGGCCTAAAGAAACTGAACATCGCATTCAACAACGTCGTCTTTCCCGCCGCAGGCAGTCCGCCGATCAGAAGATTGGCAGGTCTCGTACCCATTCCTTCGGAATAAAGCCATAGCCTTCCGGCAAGATTATAGCTCATTTCTCCCTTGTTTATCAAATCTATAATGCTGAGTGCGTGCGTTCTGTAGTTTCTTATTGTTATGTCAGAACCCATAGGCGAATGTACTATGTTAGCCCTAGATCCGTTCGGGAGATGCACGTCAAATATATTACTATTTGCTCCGTCGGTCGTTGCATACATCTTTAGTTTCTTGACGAATGTCTCGAGATCCCTTCTATTTTCTATCCTTTCTGGTGCTTTTATCGCGCCTGATTTAGTAGTATACAAGAAGATATTGTTGGTATTGTTTATCATTATATCTTCAACATCTTCATCGAAGAGATAATTGTTGATAGGGTTGAATGTGTTTATGTCTGTAGCTATCTTCTCTACATCTTCCTTTGTAACTGAAGGATTTATTGATCTAGCTATCCTCTCTACGTGTGAAATCAGTTCTTCCTTAGTCTCTATAGTAGTAAGCTTGCTTTCCAGTGTCTCAAGGATAGCTTCTTCGAGAAGGTATAGACTTCTTTCATCCATTTTTCCACGCGCTTTAATCCTTTTCATACAACCTAAGTTAATATAAATATTACAGAAAGGAGGCAATCCACAGGATTCAAACTTCCAGTGTCATATCTTAAAAGATAATTTTCATTTAACCTGCAGGAAATGCGGCAATATTCTGAATCGGATCCTCGATAATTCCATCAACATTACTGCTTATCCGCAACGTCACCTGAAAATTCTACGTCACCTTAAGGCGGTTCCCTTTTAGGGAGATGAAAGCGAACCGCAGAAAAGTGTATAAACGTGAATAACAATATAAAAGCCATGGGACTTCCAAACACATATAATTTCATAATAAACATATCGGGAGAGAGAACGACCATGCAGATAAAATCCGCGAAGTTTGTTTTGGAAATCCTGCCATGTATATGTAGAAGTGAATAAACATGCCAAAAGTACTCATAATCGGATCAGGAGGCGTAGGCCGTGTAGTTGCACATAAATGTGCCCAGGTTCCAGAAGTATTCACCGAAATAATGCTTGCAAGCAGGAACATATCCAAATGCAATACCGTGCGCGACGAGATAATGGAAAAGAGCGGCAGAACAATTCTAACTGCAAAAGTAGATGCCGATAATGTCCAAGAGCTCGTTTCCCTGATGAAAGAGTTCAAGCCCGACCTGGCAATAAATGTTGCTCTGCCTTACCAAGATTTAAGCATAATGGACGCATGCCTTGAAGCAGGCGTGAATTATCTTGACACTGCAAACTACGAGCCTCCGGAATCCGCCCACTTTGAATACAGTTGGCAATGGGCATACAAGGATAAGTTCAAGGAAAAGGGAATTACCGCAGTACTGGGTTGCGGATTCGACCCGGGAGTCTCAAATATCTTCTCATCATACGCACAGAAGAATCTCTTCGACAGCATATCAACAATAGACATACTCGACTGCAACGCAGGAAATCATGGGCATCCTTTCGCTACAAATTTCAACCCAGAGATAAATATACGTGAGGTCACTCAGACTGTAAGGCATTGGGAGAACGGGAAATGGGTAGAGTCTCCCCCGATTCTAGAACCAGAAAGCATACATTTCGGGTTTGATTACCCTGTAGTTGGCAACAAAGAGAGCTACCTCCTCTACCACGAGGAACTGGAGTCGCTTATTAAGAATATAAAAGGCCTCAGGCGCATCAGGTTCTGGATGACCTTCTCAGAAAACTACCTTACATATCTTCGTGTATTGAAAGATGTTGGAATGACAAGGATAGACCCAGTTGATTATGAAAATACAAAAGTCATACCGTTGAAACTCCTCAAACTGCTGCTTCCAGATCCTGCATCATTAGGGGTAAACTATACTGGTAAGACCGTAATAGGAAATATAATCTCAGGAGTAAAGGACGGAAGAGAGAGATCCGTATACATATATAACATATGTGACCATGCTGAGGCCTTTAAGGAAGTAGGAGCGCAGGCAGTCTCATATACCACGGGAGTTCCGGCTATGATAGGTGCAATGCTAATTCTACAGAAAAAATGGAATGGAGCAGGCGTATTCAACGTAGAGGAATTCGATCCGAATCCATTTATGGATCTCCTAAACAAACATGGACTTCCATGGAAACTTGAAGAGTATACTGGAAAGCTTCCAGAGTAAATCTCTATACTCTTTTACGGAATACCGCTCACGCTCTCCAAGAGATTTTGAATTATAATCATTCAAGATATCCTTTCGCTTTAAGAAGTTCAGCATTAAGTATCGCTGCGCCTGCCGCTCCCCTAACTAAATTATGTCCTAAAACAACGAATTTGTAATCTAAGATACTGCATTCACGCAGCCTGCCTATGACTGAAGCCATCCCTCCTTCTATGTCAAGGTCAAGCTTGTTCTGGGGCCTATTCTCTTCCTTCCTATAGACTACGGGCCTATCAGGAGCAGAAGGAAGCCCAAGCTTCTTTATAGGGCTGAATTTTTTGAATGAGTCTATTATCTCCTCTCTATCAGGCTTCCTCGAAAATTTTACGCTCAAAGCCTCCATGTGCCCGTATCTTACTGAAACCCTGTTGCATTGTGCGCTTATCCTAATGTCAGCGTTCTGTATATGTGCATTCTTTTCGCTGCCGAAAATCTTCAAAGGCTCAGTCTCAAGCTTCTCTTCCTCATCATTTATGAAAGGCATGATATTGTCTATGATATCCATGGAGGGAACTCCGGGATAGCCTGCACCACTTACGGCCTGCATTGTCGTGACAGAAACCTTCTCAATTCCGAAAGAGTCTATCAATGGCTTAAGTGCAAGACACATGTGTATCGTGGAACAGTTAGGGTCTGTTATTATGAATCCCTTCCATCCTCTATTCTTTCTCTGCCTTTCTATAAGCTCTAGATGATCATGGTTTATCTCGGGTATCAGAAGTGGTATATCCTCATCCATCCTATGGTTCTTTGCATTGCTTGAAACAGGATATCCTTCCTTTGCAAAACTTTTCTCTATTTCAGAGGCTACCGAAGAGTCCAAGGCAGATAATACGATATCGCAATCAAGACCAGGCTTAGCATCCTTAAGTCTCATATCTCTAACTCCTTCAGGTATCTCCTCACTTGCACTCCACCTATTTTTCATTGCCTCTTCATAGGTCTTTCCTGTCGATCTTTCAGAAGCAGCTACCTCACTCACCTCAAACCATGGGTGATCTTCCATCAATCTTATTATAGTCTGTCCTACCATTCCTGTCGCTCCAAGAATACCAACGCTTATTTTCCTCATCCGGATCTACCAAAAAACTCATTGTGAAGCAGCACTGTTGCCCTGTCTGCAGCTTTCTCATCTAAAACCACACTAAGGCTCTCCCTGCTTACTCCAGAATCAAGCATAATTATTCCTATGTTTCCAAGCGCTTTCATTATTCTCCTATCAATTCCTTTAATGTCTGAAATATTCTTGCCTACCACTGAGACCTTTGCAACCTTTCCAAGAACTTTTAGCTTCTCTGCTGCCTCCTCGTCATTGCCAATCAACTCAGCCAGCTCTTCTCCTTTTGTAGTTGTAGCGACAATCCCGCTTCTGGATATCGAAACAAAATCGAAAGAAATTCCCAGCCTTCCAAGCTTTGATATGGCCAAACTCAGATTAAATCCCTCCCTCATATTCTCCTCCGAAGGCATCTTAAAGAGCACCATTCCCTTCTTGCTTGTTATAGAGGCTACCCTCTTCGAAGCCTTTATTTCTTTGCGTATCAACGAGCCCCTGTACCTCCTGTTCAATGTATTCATTATCCTGACATTAATATTTCCTTCCATTGCAGGATGTATTCCTCTCGGATGCAGTGTCTCGGCTCCGAGAAACTCTAGTTCAGCTTCCTCATCGAATGTCAGTTCAGTTATGCTTTTTGCCAACGGCACAAGTTTAGGATCAGCCGTCATAATTCCGTTCACGTTTGTCCATATCTGTATCTCATCGACATTCATCGCAGCCCCTACTATACATGCAGTATAATCACTGCCTCCCCTCCCCAGCGTGGTAATACTGCCTTTTCTGTCCATTCCTATAAACCCTGTTATTATCGGTATAGAATCCATGCCTTTCAGACTCTTCCTGATTCTTTCATATGTTCCCGGCAGTATATCGGCATTTCCAAAATTCGAATCTGTAAGGACTCCTATCTCATAGCTATTGCATGGAATGGCATCATGCCCATTCCTATTCATGTACTCTGCAAGTATCTTTACCGACATTCTCTCTCCAAGTGACATAAGCAGATCAAGCTTTTTCCTGCTGAAGGTCCTATTCTTACTGATCTCTTTCGTGAGAGCCATCAGAAGCCGTATTTCATCTTCGAGAAGGGAATCTTTCAGTTCAAGCCTTCTGATTATCTCCATATGCCTATTTATTGCCTTGTTGCAGAGACTAATGTACTCTTTTCCTGAAGATGCCGATCTTCCTATCGAAATCAATTCGTCGGTTATCCCGCGTATTCCGGATATTACCACGAGAGGCCTTTTCCATTTCTCAGAGGCAATTATACTGGCAACGTTCTTAATCCGTTCAGAATCAGCTATAGAGCTTCCTCCAAATTTCATTACTATCATGGATTCTCCTACATGGCTTCGTTGTAACCATTCTCCTGAAGAGATTAGAAGAGAAGTTATTTTAATATTCCATATAAACTATTTTCTCAGTTTTTATAAATGCCATAAAACCGATCAGATAAAATCAGAAAAGAATAAAAAGAAGAACATACAAATAGCCACGTTTATATGTGTCTAGATTGCCAGGTTCTTATAGGCTGCAGCTGCTATTGCAAAGAAGAATGGCGTTCAAAAGTGCAGACAGCCGGCGGTACAGGAGAAAGCCAATACTGCTCAAAATGCAACCACACATTCAAAAGTGCGAGATTCTAAACCTGAGCTAATTTTTAAAATTAGAGCCAGAGAAATCTTCCGATAAGATTATTCCAATTCTATAATAATCAAGAAACATCCTTTCCAATGATTCCTTCTCACTCTTCAATAGCTCTTCAAGCTCCTTTATCCTTTTTCTTCCTTCTTCCCTCTCTACTGCCGCATGCTCAATGCTGCTTATTTTTTTATCTGATTTACCAAGCGATTCCTTAAGTATCCTGGAATCCGCTTCAAGCTCCAGCCTCTTCTTCAAAAGTTCACGCATTGAGCTTGAAAGCCTATGCAGATCTATCCTATGGATCTCTTCTATTGCAGAAATCATGGCCTCGCTGTTCTTTGCCTCTACTCTTCCTCCCTTAATATTCTCTTTAAGTTCCTCCAGCATGCTTGAAAATATCCTGTAATCTTCATAATTCCTTATCCTTTCAGAAGGCTCTGCAAGAAAATCTGTAAGTTTTATCTTTCCCATGGAAAGGTGGTCATGTTTTCTGGCAAGCCTTCCCAATGGTGCAGTAAGGAGGCTTATCCTTCCTGAAATATTGGAGATCTCAGCAGAGATTGCACTTATTTCCGAATTCTTTTCTTCGAGACCCTTTTCCAATTCTTCCTTTCTGGATTTCTCCTCTGTTACCTCAATTTTTTCATGCTCTCTTTCTTCAGAAGTGCTACCAGAAAGAAAGCCGATTTCTTCTTCAAAATCCAATATTTTTTCTATTGAGCCGATTATTTTTCTGTAATTATCGAATTCCACTCTCCTCTTATCCAGCCCTTTCTTCAGTTCTGAAACTGATTTTTCCATTGCCGTAAATGCCTTCTTCATAGGTCCCATATGGTTTGAATAGCTATACAGCACTGTCCTGAAAGCCGCGTTTGTCTTCAACACCTCATTTATTGCAGATTCGGACCTCTCAAGCACTGAAAGATATGTCTCGTAAGATGTCTTTCCCTCCTTCTCGCGCAGGTCCATATTTTCGAATATATGCATAACATTCTTCAAATAAAGCGCCTTCTGTCCCTTTATCGAGCTCGGATTAACTCCGTAGAGGTCTTCCATGTAAGGTTCAGCTTCAACTTTCTCAAAATTCCTGCAGCCCAATACAAATTCATCTCTACAATCCAGAATTTTTGATATGGAACGCCTTCCCAGATCCTTTACATCTGCAGTCCTCTTCTCAAATGCGTCCAAGGCAAGCCTTTCTGCCTCCAAAATGCTTACTTCCTTTCGTTTTTCCCTTCCAAATATCATCTAAACGCTATAGTTATTGTAAAAACATATGTTTAATTCTTTTGAATTGGTAAGGTAACCCTTCTTTTCAGATATATATTTAGACTGAAGTATACAACGTAGTATATGTGAGTATTTGGTATTCAAGAGGAAAAGATATGCCAGGCGCGGAAGTCCTATGGACATACTGCTGCGCATCGGCAATTCTTTAGAAAAGGCAGGTATTCTCTTCCTAAAAGGGCTTAGCAACAAATACCTTGCCTTCCTGTTCATCTCATTCGTATTTGTAATAAGTTATCTTATATTTCCTGTCTTGTGGAAGTATATATTCACTGCCCTGATAAGCTACTTTGCAGCTACTCTCTTCATGCGTTATCTACTGGATCACGGTGTTTTCAGGGCAAGGCATTCACGCGAAGGCAGGATCTCAGAAGGCCATAGGTTCATGATATTTGTATGTGTGATAATCCTCGCTACAATATTCAGTGACTGGCTTGCCGGATATATAAGCAATCTCTCATTGACGTATCCAGGTGATAAAATTATGATAGTGGCAATACAGACAATAGCTGTCCTGGGCCTCGTATTTCTTGACCTAGAATTCAAGATATGAAAAAGGAGAGTACATCTGGCCATATTCCATGGGATTATCCTGAACGGCGCAAAACCCTGCCCCACTTCACCAATGCTATAAATATATAATTTACCTTTATCTATTGCCAAGACACAAAAACTAGAAGCTATGCCATGACAAACAAAGCATTGAAACAAGGGCTAAATCATGAAACTAAACAAACTTACACCTGAAGAAGAGACTGTAATAATAGGCAAAAATACAGAACCTCCTTTTTCCGGTGAGTACGAAAACAATTTCGAAAAGGGCGTATATCTGTGCAAGAGATGCGGCTCAAAGCTTTACAAATCCGAATCCAAATTTGATTCTGGCTGTGGGTGGCCGAGCTTCGACGAAGAGATAAAGGGAGCCGTAAAGAGAATACCTGACAAAGATGGCGTAAGAACAGAAATAATCTGTGCGAAATGCGGTGCTCATCTGGGGCATGTCTTCGAAGGAGAAGGTTTCACAAAAAAGAATGTGCGCCACTGCGTGAACTCGATATCTATGGTATTCGTTCCAGAGAAAGAATAAATCTACGCTGGGTTTTCACTGTCCCATTCCTTTATCCATGCGACTATATCCCTGTAGAAGCTCGACCAGCCAACCTTTTCTATATATGCCTTTATGCTACCAAACGCTTCGCTGTTTATAGATATTATGGGCTCATAATTAGGAAGTTTAGAATAGAATATCTTATTGCATACTATGACGCCTTTCTGCATCTGCTCTTCACTATATTTCACATCTCCAGAATAAAAGAGGTAGAATAGTATTCCATCATGCCAAAAGATTCTAGGAGGCATATTCGGGACTAATCTTGCTATTATCAACTCATCCAGACTAAGCCTCTCAATCTGATTCACAATTATTTTTTTTATTGGATTATACTCTATCTCTGCCATCATATCATCACTTTCTAATTTATTATAAAGGAATAAAAGCTATACTGACAATTTCCTATCTTAAAATGACTTTTAAATTGACCTGAATCCCAATTAAAAATAAAAAGATTCATAATCTGCAGCAAGATATACGTCTAAATAAGGCACTGCCAAAATATCATATATGGGAAAAATGGGAAAGGAGACAAAGTCAATAGTCCTAGGCGGAGGCTGTTTCTGGTGCACAGAAGCGGTTTTCGAATTATTCGAAGGCATTATCAAGATTACTCCAGGCTACGCCGGAGGAAAGGCAAAAAATCCAACCTACAAGGAGGTCTGCAGCGGCACCACAGGCCACGCAGAAGTTATAAAACTGGAATATTCTCCTGATATAATTTCGCTTAAAACTATACTGGAAATATTTTTCAAGGCACACGACCCCACATCTGTTAACCAGCAGGGTGCAGATCTCGGATCTCAGTACCGCTCCATAATATTATATGAAGATGAGAGCGATAGAAAGTTGATAGACTCTTACATAAAAGACATAGCTAATAATTTCGATAAGCCTATAGTAACCGAAGTTAAGAAGCTTGATGCTTTCTATCCTTCCGAAGACTATCATAAAAACTACTACAAAAGCAATCCACTCCAACCATACTGCATGTTCGTAATAAGGCCAAAGATAGCGAAGATAAAAAAGGAATTCAACCTCAAAAAATAAACGCTACAAATCTGTATGGGTTATGCCTCATCATCTTTCTCCAAATCACAAAGGAATTTAAGTCTTGTATCGCATTTCCTTATCATGTATCAGGAAGAATCAATTATAGCGATAACACTCATAGCAGCAGCATTCGCCGCATTTGCGCAATATCTCTTCAAAAGGTATGTGCCCGCATTCGATCTTAAGAAGCACCATATAAAACAACTTTTTAAAAATAAGGGATTATGGGCAGGCGGAGTAGTCTATCTGGTAAGCCTTGTGATATACCTTAAGGCTCTAAAGACAGGCGAACTCTCTTTCGTATATCCTACATTCGCAAGCACTTTCATATTCGTGAGCATAATCTCCAGATATCTTCTTGGGGAAAAATTCAACAGGAAGAGAGTCTTCGGAATACTGCTAATTATAATTGGAATAACCATAGTCGCGCTTACCTATTGATGATTGCATGAAAACACATAGCAAAAAAGAGATGCTCGCTATACTTATACTAAGCACATTTCTTGGCAGCGTAGGCCAGCTTCTCTTCAAGATAGGGCTCTCAAGCCAACTATATTATCTCTTATTTGGGCTTATCGCATACCTTCTTTCCACTGTGATATATCTGTACATACTGGGCAGAAGCCATCTCAGCTGGGCCTATGGGATAGGCAGCCTGAGCTATATCTTTGCAAGTGTCCTGGCATTCTTCTTTTTAGGGGATCACATCTCTGCCTTGAGATGGCTTGGGATAACCATCATAGTCGCAGGAGCCGCCTTTGTAGGATTAAGTTAAAACTACGTGCACATACGGAAGAAGAGAAAGGAGAAATTCATTGGATGGATAAAGAACTTCCTGAGGTCAAAGAACCTCAAAGATGCGAGATCGTCGCTTCGTGTGATTGGAAGAATGAAGAGGGAAAAGAAGTTGAGGCGTTTCTTGAAGAGCTTCCTGTCTGACTGGAAGGACTACTTTACCTACCTCGAATTCCCAGGATGTCCAAAGACTTCCAATGCAGTAGAACAATTCAATAGAAGGTTTGAACAGAAATATCAATCATCAATACATGCACGGATTCAGAAAGGAGAGGACTGCAAGGTATCTTACCTCGTTATTCATACTGCATTCCATGTTCAGGAAATTCGAATCAGGTCAAAATAAGGGTCGTTTTCCGTTGGAGATCGCAAGGATACAGTTGGACGCAAGTAGTGTATTCGACCTTTTGCCGCATTAAGGTCGACGTGAGAAGGCGGCATCGTTAGCGGAAGCTCTATCTCCAATTTACTTTGCTAAACGTTGAAAGAATCACAAAACTACAGTTTCCTATCTGTGCTTCTTCGTTTCTTTTCTATTAGTATATAAGAGAAGTTCCTCATATATCTTATTCTTAATTATATTTTTGCTTATTTCATCAATCTTCAAGTGTATCGATATCA
>JAJZKQ010000020.1 GCA_021804095.1 Microcaldota archaeon
ACTTTGTTTTATGGGAGTTGATCAGGATACTGCAATTTCAGGCATCGTCCGTTTTCGAAAACATGCCTTTGCATTATTTCATCCAGAGTCCTATTCCCTTCTGGTTCTCCTTTTTCCTTGATTCGAATATTCTTTCGGAAGACTTTGTTATCCTTTCTTTTGAAAATCCATAATCATCACACATAAATTTTATCATTGAATCCATGTCAGGGGAGCTTTTCTCCTTAAGATTCTCGAATTCCTGCATGCTTATCTCCCTGACATCTGGCTTTTCGAATATGTTTATAACCTCATAAGGATCCACGTCGAACCATGTTTCATATTTTTTCTTTACATACCCCATTATATTATCCATGGTTTTGTACTCCGAGACTATTTTCAATGCTGTTTTTGGTCCTATTTTTTCTATTCCTTCATTGAAGTCGGTACCTACAAGCATTCCCAGGATTATCAGTTGTTCGCGGTTCAGCTTAAGGCTGTCTAGAAGATCCTTGAGATAAATTCTTTCGAGATCTATGTTTACATATATGTTTTGCCTTGGAAGTTTACGCTTGCCTGTAATCGCAAAGTTCCTTATCACTGTTTCTGCACCGAAGAGAAATGAGTCGTAATCCTGGCTTGTGAGTGCATATACCAGACCGCTCCTGACAAGAGAAGCTGCCTGTGCCTCGCCTTCTCCTGGCGCCTGTATGAATGGTATGCCCATGTAAGTCAGTAGCGTTTTTGAGCTGTCTATTATCTCTTTGTTTATCTTGGTGCTCGCTGTGGCCTTTATCCTTGCCTCTTCGGTGAGCCCTTCTGCTTTTGCCTTTTCCCATGCCTCGAATGCCTCCTTTCTTCTGCTCATCCTGGCTTCAAGAGTTCTCCTTTTGAGATGTGGGGGCATTCCATCAAATACGTAGATAGGCTTTATTCCATGCTCTATTAAGTTTAGATTTCTGTAGAAAAGTCCTGAGAGATGGCTGGTAGTCCTGCCTTTAAGGTCTGTAAGTGGAGTTCCGTCCGGCTGGCGTATTATCGAGAGGAATTGATATATCGTATTGAATGCGTCTACAGCTATGGACTTTCCGGAAAGCTCCTCGAATGATATTTTGTGCTTGATTTCTGATACGAACTTGCCAAGATCTACTGACATCAAATTTCATCTTTTGGTTTTGGTGCCTTCTTTATCATTGCGTCCCCAAGAGTTATAGGACCTGATTTGGATAACTTTGGCCCTTCGCGATCTTCTTCTGCTGATGCAAGCTTTATGCCGAGCGCCTTCTCAAGCTTTGCTGTCAGGTTTATGTCAGGAGGCATCTTGCCTTCTTCTACACGCAGAAGAGTGCTGTGCTTCTCATTAATCATCTCTCCCAGAACCTTGAGGTCTATCTTCATTCCTTCTCTTGCTTTTCTTATCCTCTCCCCGTAATCGTCAACCAGTTCAGCCGCTTCTATACGCTGCTTCCTGCCGGCAAAAACCTTCTTGCCTCTTATTGTCTCCTTCTTGATTCCTATTTCGTCTATTACGGGATTGCCTCTTGAACATGAAGCGCAGACAGAAAGCTGTGCGCCTTCCACATCTATAACATATAGTACCTCGGTTTTTTTGCCGCAGATTTCACAGTCGTACATAAAAACATCCCCAATTTGGTTATGCAAATATAATTGTCTTGAGAGTTTATAATACTGAGTGTGGATCTCTGGAGTTGATAGTTAGATTTGGTAAACATAAGATTAATCACCACCGCTTCCCTCATTCCAGATATAATACGTTTAAATTAATGATGGTGCAATCATTACCAGATATTGATTTTGCAGTGAAGTTTCCCTGTAGGATATTTTTCAGGAAGTTCTGGGATTTGAAGATTGCTTGGGAATATTTATTATACAGAGATGATTTATTATACAAAGAGGATTAAATGCCTGGAATGTCTAAAAAAAGAAGCGCTGAGAGGAATGCTGAAAGGAATAAGCCCATGCGCGTATTCATAACGCTGTTCTTCAGCATAGGCTGCCTTATCGGACTCGTCTTTCTTTATTATAGCAGCTTTCCAGTGGGGTTCAGCCTGGTAGTCTCACTTGTCTTGCTTGTTGTTTCTGGCCAGGCCATTATGAAGGCGAATGGGCTTGAAGGGGCTTATGGAGTTTATATGCTTAAAAGCAAGAGAGGGCTAGGCTTCATAGATTGGCTCGCGAGAAAGGGAGGTAGCTTCTGGGAAGGAATGGCCGACTGGGGCGCTGTTCTAAGCTTCGGATTGATGTCATATCTTATCTTTGATAGGAGAATAGGCAAAAAGACTCTTATCTTAGGGCTGGCGGCGATAGCCGTAATGGTGCTTGTAATTCTTCCAAACATGTGGCTGATCCTAAGCTTCCTGAATATACCGGGAGTGAACCTGCCGAAGTTTTCAGGCCCAGGATTTCTTCAACTGGGATTTTCATATGCTATATTGGCATTGCTTGTAATCAGCATATTCGGAGGAGTGCTCTTATTTATGATAGCACTGCTTGGATTTTCAGCATTTGATATATTGTATACTATACTTTCTGCTGTTTCAAAGGCAGTAGTGACTGGAAATACAAGCAGCTATGCAAATCTCAGCAGCCAGGTTCCGGGAATTGCTCCCATAATTCCCGGGCTTACGCTTCCCCTCTTTTCTGGGATACTTGCACTTGCAGTGGTACTTGTAGTACATGAGTTTTCACATGGTATACTTGCACGGGTATCTAAGATAAAACTTAAGAGCATGGGAATACTGCCCTTTGGTATAATACCCGTAGGTGCGTTTGTAGAGCCTGATGAAAAGCAGGTGGAAAAACTGGAGAAGAGGAAACAGAATGGAATATTCGTTGCCGGGGTCTCTTCTAATTTTATCATGACATTCCTATTTTTTGCGCTTACTGCCTTGATGATAATATATGCAATTCCGGTATTTTTCAAGCAGGGAGTGGTGATTGCAGGAACTGTTCAGGGATACCCGGCATATGGTGTGATAAAAACAGGTTCTGTCATAAATTCCTGGAACGGCTATCCCGTTAATAGCATTGAAAGTGTAGATTATGCAGCAAGAAACTTTACTCCTTATGCTATTGTTAGAGTAAGCACTAATAAAGGAAATTATACTTTCGATACAAATGCAACGGGAAAGATAGGAGTCTTGGTCCAGCAGTCGGAGATACCGAAAAGCGGAGGTGCGCTTCCCGGAGTCGTGGATTTCCTCTACTCTTTCTTCGTCATAACTTTCGTACTTAATTTCTTTGTTGGAGGAATGAACCTTCTCCCACTCCCTGCTTTCGATGGATGGAGAGTCTACAAAAACAGGATTAAGAGCAAGAAGAAGCTTCACATACTAGGCTGGCTGATGATAATAGCCATAATTGTTCTGATGCTGCCCTGGATATGGATTCTTTGAATCGATGAATGCAGAAGGTCTGGAGTTTCAATACTATATGAAATCAGTAGGTTTTACCAGGGCACCTTTTTTAGATTCATCTTATGTGCGCCTAGGTTCGTAAGAACATGCAGTACTCCAGTAAGTATAAGTATGAATATTATTCCTGGAAGCGAAGGGAATTCCCCTATGGGAAATGCGAACAGCATTGCAAATATGACGAATGGGTACTGGTCGAGAAGGAGCATCTTTGTGCCTTCTGCTTTTGCTATTCTGCGTTTTATAAAGCTTCCTAGAAGATCACCGAACATTGCACCAATACTTAATAGTATTCCGGCTTCAAGCATGTATGGAAATGCGAAATGCTCCAGGTAAGCCATTAAGAAACCTGCTGCAAGGCCTGCGAAGAGGCCTCGTATTGTTTTATGGCTGCCGAATATAGGCCTGCCCTTAAACTTGCGGCCCGTGTCGATAGGCTTTCCGCCTCCGAAAAGTACGGGAGCACCGTTTGCTACATATGCCGGCCATATGTATATTAGAGGGTACAGAAATAGGGAGTATACGTCAATTCCCAAGAGAGACCCACCTTTATGTTAGAATACCCTGGGCGAATGCTTTTGATCCGCCTCCTTTGAATTTTGTACCGTGCTTTTCCCGTATCAGATCTATTGCGCTCCGCTTAGAATCCGAGCCTGCCATGCAGATTACTTCACCACTTCTGTTTGTAGCCATTGCAGTTATGCCTGGGTTCTTTTCTACAAGGGCTGAGATTGCCCTTCTGATTATTTCGAGAGGCTCATCTATTTCAACAGAAATTTCCGAAGCGCCTGAGCTTTTTATATGTTTTGAGTATATCTCTTCAGAGATCAGGATTGCGACGCGTTCATTTGCGTCTGTGAATCCTTTTAGAAGTTTTTTGTTTTCCTCTTTCAGCTTTGAGCTTTTCTCCGATATGCCGAATGGATCCGAATTGAGTATCTTGGCTGTCTTGAAGAGTTCGTTCTGCTCCATTCTGAAATAATCCAGGGCAGCATTTCCGGCTGTGAACTCTATACGGTCTACTCCGTCGTGTATTCTTGAAGTGTTTATTATTTTGACAATACCTACAGAGTACTCCTTTCCTGATACGTGAAGACCTCCACATGCCTCTGCATCTATCAGATTTCCATTCAGGTCACGTATTATAACCATGCGCATCGTCTTAGTCGGCATTCCATGCCCCTGATAGATTGAGAAGCCATACTCGCTTTCTGTCTTGCCCCTCTCCATGTATTCTATGGTTACCTTCATGCCGTTTGTTATTACTGAGTTTACATACTGCTCCATTGCAGATATCTGAGGCTCTTCAAGCTTGTCATAATGAGATACGTCTATATGGGCTTTGTCAAAGGATTTCCTTGTTCCTTCCTGCCACGCATGTTTTCCGAGTATATGCCTTGCGGCAGCACTCATCAGATGGGTTGATGTGTGATGAGCCATGAGCCTATTCCTCCTTTCCGTATCTACTTTGCATATGGCACCGGAACCTTTCGAGAGCTTAGGATTTCCTTCAATTGAATCCTTCATTATATGGACTATGACATTGCCTATCTTTTGGACATCTGTTACTTCAAAACCATTTATTGAGCCGTGGTCTGCCTCTTGGCCTCCACCTTCAGGATAAAAAGGAGTAGAGTCCAGGACAATAATATTCTTTTCAGAATGCAGTATAAGCGATTCTGATTCGGTAACCATCGAGTAATATAGCGTCTCTGTTGCTGGAAGGCCTTCTATATCCGCAGATATCTTAGATGTCTTCTTTTTATCCGCGAAATCGCTTTTTAACAGATCTGCGTATGCCCCTTCAGGCATCTCAATCACCAAACCGCTCTCTGATGCTGCTGATGCCAGCAGCTCAGGCGTTATCCCGTTGCTCTCGTATAAGGTCTTCAGCTCTTCCCTGCCGATCTTAGCATTCTTCTGAACTAGATTCTGTATTATCCTGTTTGCATTCTCGGTTGTATGCAGATAACGCTTCTCTTCTATCGAGGCAACTTCCGAGAGTATATCGAGATTCTCTCCGAGTTCAGGATAAAGGCCTTTGAGATCCCGCGCATGGATTGCGGCTATCTCCTCTATGCTGAAGTCCATCTCATATTTTTTGATAAAGGATAATGCTCTGCGCATTATTACACGCAGATTGTAGCCTCCGCCTATGTTTGAAGGAAGCGCTCCGTCTGATATTGCAAATAGCAATGTTCTTGCATGGTCGAGTACAGCATAGAAAGACTGCATCGGCTTTATCTTTTTCCCATACTCTTTTTCCGATATGCCTGTCTTTGCAAGGATTGCCGATACCTTCTTGTTATAATTTCCCTGTTCTGTGACATCGAGCTCGCTTGAATACTCTGCAAATTTCTTGAAATGCTCTTTTTCAAGTTCAAATGGAAGCTTGGACTTGGATTGCTCTATAACGGAGTGAAATACGGCATCGTATGCATTGTCAAACCCGGTATAAAACCAGAGCAATCTCTCGAATCCCCATCCTACATCTACAACCATGCTTGGCAGTTCCCTGGGTTTGCCTTGATGAGCTTCGAACTGTGTGAATACGCTGTTTACAAGCTCTACACCGTTGGAAAAGCTTTCGAGGCATGGGCCGAATTCTGAGAAATCGCCCATTGCCCATACATCTTCGTTGTATATGAGATTCTCTTTTTTCACTCCTAATTTTTCAGTTAAAAATTTGAAGTTGAGGTCTATTGTCCGGTCTCTCCAGTATCCTTCTGCAGGATAGTTGAAGGCATGCTGGCCTGCCATCATAAAGCTTGTGAAATGCCTTCCTGTAACTCCGACATTTTCTATATCCGGGAATCTCAGGCATATCTGGGGCACTATGAGGGGATTTGCGCCGTACTCAAATGACATCGCTCCGTTCTCTATGCGCTGGAAGTCTTGTATGCTGGCTATTGTGAAATAGAGATCCTGGCGCCATCTGCTTACGACAGGATACCGGTCTATTACAGCATGTCCGTTACTGCTGAAGAAATCTGCGAATTTTTTCCAGAAGGCCACATAGCCTATTGGCCTTGGGGACTCCTTGAAAAATGTATATGGGGTATGCTCGGGATCGTCGCACTGGTCTCTCTCGCTTATGCTCCAGAAGTTTTTCCCGCATATTTTGCATAATCTTCTTCTAAAACCCTCTTTTTTGAAGAGGTCTGTAGAGTAATATGAGTCGTAGTCCTTTCCGAATGCCTTCCTGAGTTCTCCCTTATCAAGTCTCTCGATATTCAGCATTACATCACATTTCCTATTTTTCCGCTCCATGCAGTGCATTCCTTTCCGAAGAACCTGCATCTCCTGCATTTCCAGTTCTCGCTTTCCTGAACCGGTTCGGCTTCACGCTCACCGCTCCAGTATGCCATTGACTTTTGGAGCCATGCCGAAAGCATAGTTTCATCGTAAGTTATCTTTATATTTGAGAGAAGCTCTCCGGTCTTGTTGTTGAAATACCTCAATTCCAGATTCTCGCTGATCTCGGGTATGCTTAGCATTGCCTCGAACATCTTTTGGTATATGGCTTTTGGGGATTGGAGCTCCTTCTTGATCCCTATGCTTTCAAGCCCTTGTATAAATTCCTTTGAAAGAGACATGTTGTCTATGGAGTATGCGCTGCTGAAGTTTGCCATAGTGTAGCTTTTCTTTCTTATATCTGAAATAAGCTTTCTGTAAAGCGATGCCTGTATCTTGTCAGGGCGGAGCCTCGCTTCTGTTATGTTGGCTATGTTTCCTACTGTTTTGTCTTCCACCACTACGACTTTTCCAGCATCAATCCTCAACTCGTCTACCTGCCCTGATATCTTAAAGCCATTTATTGAGCCGTATACCTTAAGCTCCCTGCAGGTTCCTTTTTCCACAAGGGATGATAGTGATGTGTAGTTTTCATATGCGGATTTGTAGAATTTGTCCGGCCATGTTACCGGAGGCACGGAGAGTGGTACGAATACCTCCGATTTCTGGGTTTCATGGAAAGCGCTCCCTTTTTTCATCGCGACTGTCTCAGGCATCGGAGTGCTTATGTACAATTCCATCTGCTTCTCGCACCATGCCTGGCTTGCTATATCCTTAGCGCTTATGCTGTTCTTTCTAAGCCGTTGGAGAGCACTCTGCCTTATTCCCATAAACCATACCAGTTCTGCATTGACATTTTTTCAGACCGCCTACCTGTCTTCATCGCAAAAAGCTCAGCGATCACCTATGTCATCATATGTATTTTTATGGTTAGCCAAGGTTAATAATATTATGTCAATCAGGGATTACGAGCTCTTCATTTTTGACTGGGATGGCACCTTGAGCACCTCTACGCTCATAGTCAGGATATCCAACCTACTCAGAATAAGATATAGGAAGAACCACATGATGAAACACAGAAAGGATTACATAGCCAGAGCCGGGCTCGAGATGAAAAGCATAGAAAGGAGGGATAGCCTCTATTCCAAGCTGTACAGCTTTTATTCAAGGTTTGCTATGCCTAAGCTCAAGCCCCATTCTTTGGAGATACTGAAAGAGCTCAGGCACCAGGGCAAAAAGATAGCGATATTCAGCGACTCGCAGAACTATAGGCTGATGCTTGAGGTCAAGATGCTTGGAGTTCTGGATCATGTGGATTTTGTTCTTAGCGCAAGCAGTATAGACAGCTACAAGCCGGATCCTTCAGGCCTCATGCTGATAGCCAAGAAGTATAAGAAAGATGTTAAAAAATGCTTATATGTTGGGGACATGCCTTCTGACATATTCACTGCAAAGTTTGCAAGCATGGACGCCTGCGGCCTTGGGGACGGACTCTCGCCTTATGAGAAGCTGAAAGAAGCTGAACCCGAATACATCTTCAGGAGTACCCAAGCATTGTTAAAGGAAATTTCTTATTGAGCTCCAATATTTCATATGTCTGTATTTTCTTGTTTTTGGTTTCAAGCCATATTCTTATGAAGACCGAAAGCATCGTTTCTTGTTTCCTGAACGAATGTCCGGCTCCATCGACCATTACGCCGGTGAAGCTCATTGATGAAGTTTTGGATTTTAGAATCTTGAGATACTGCAATATGGGCTTAACCGCGTATTCTTCCCGGCTCCCAAATGCAGCACATATCGGAATATTTATGCTTGAAAATTCTTTGAGATCTCCGTCGTAGTTAAAGATTCTTGACTCGGGACGTTTCGGATCTGTGAGAGAGAGGAATCGGTTTGGGGAAAAATGCGAAGGGATTTTGGGATTTGGTTCGTTGCCTCTGCCTTCCTTTGCCATCTTCCTTGAGAATGCGATTGTATGCTCGAACCGCTTCCCGAGGGTTTTTTTCTGTATTGCGTAGTCGTCAGCAGGAGCGAGAAGAATTATGCCTTTCACTTCTTTGGATTTCTTTTTGTATTGATAGTACGCAACCTTCTGGCAGCCGGTGCTGTGGCCCGCTAGGACTATCTCTGAAAATTTGAGATTCTTCAGCGCCAGTATGGCCGCGTCTATGTCCAAAACCGATTCTTCGAATTTTTCCAAATCGGTGCCTGCAACAAATCTGTCGCGTGAAGATCCCTTTACTCTCTTTATTACTGCGACTGCATCATGACCTCTTGTGTTGATTGTGAATAGAGAGTATCCGGAAGAAGATATTTCCTTTGCTATGTGAAACTGAAGATTGCTGCCATAAAAGTTTCCTGTCATACCGTGCACATATATGACGCATTTCCTTGATTTTCTGGGTCCTGTAAGAAAACCGTTAAGTATTGAGCCGTCTTTTGCTTTAAACTCAATAAGCCTTCCCTCGGGAGTTTTAAATTCTGGCATACTCATCATATCCTTTGGATTCTGAAGTTCAACATTATAAATATATAAGCCATTTAGTTTGGCTTGGATTGATTGCTTGGTTTTGTTGCTAAAGCATTGGTTTCAGATTGTTATCCATAAATCATGACATGCATATCTCCAGTAAATAGTGTGAGATCAACAGCTACTAAGAATAATTAATTTTTGTATATGGCAGTAATTATGTGACAGTAGTTAGGAAAATCACCCACTAATAAGAATTTAATAATCTGAAAAGAAAATAGTATTAATGATTTTATGATTAAGCAGATTTACGGAATAAGAAGCAAAGCGCCAGAGATTTGTCATGATTTTACATATAATCTGCCATGCACCGAGGAGATTGCGACGCAGATAAGAAGGAGGGGAAATGAGGAAGGAAGAAGACATAGCATTGCTAAAACGTTTGGAATGGCAGCCATACTGGGAATTGGTTTTTTAAACGGCATGCCACAGGCACATGCTGAGGATAATGGCAGAAGACCAGATTCTGTAAGACAGATTGACATGAAGAATTCGGCAGGAATAGTCATAACGGAAGGGAAACCCGTGGAAGAAGTACTGGCAATTGCAGAGATGAATAGCTATCCTGAAGGAGTTTCTTATGATAGGTATGATAATGAATCGTTAACATTAAATGGGTTTTCCTTACAACTGAATCTTTTTGCACATTTAGATATAGGAAATAATAAAAAAGAGCAATATCTCTGGCTGCAGAATAGCCTATTATTTGTAAATAAGGGAGAGAATAAATGGGAAGCCATGAATGGCGTTGACATATTTAAGGTAGGAAAGGTAATCGGATATGAGAAGATACCTGAAAATATGAAATTTTATTCTGAAAGACTCAAGGATGTCAGAGAGGCGGAGGAAATGGAAAAGGAGCAGATTACGGCTGAGGCGGAAAATGGTGTAAAATTTGTCAGTGAACCGGATACTAATTGCATGGTTTATAACGGAGATGTGAAAACTGCCAGATTTCCATTCAAGATAGCCTTGGATATATCTGTCAAAAGGATCAGTAGTGAAATGGTTGAGATAGATTTCAAGGATATTCCAGTTAGGCATGATATGATAGACTGGAAAGATCAGAAGACAATTGTTTCTGCATGGTATCATGATAAAGACATAAAGTATGCAGCTATAGAGTTCGGAAAGGAAAATAATGCTGCTATGGTAACAGGAGGGGCAGGAAACGGGAATTATTTTGTCGCTCAGAGTTTTGATGCGGTATTTAGCATGTATGCCGTAAATAGAAAGAACGGTAAACTTCTTCAGTTAAAGCTTGGAGGCACTACAGATGATTCAACAGCTGAGGGAATAGTTGGTGTCAAGGTTAACCAGATATCCGTCAATAAAGTAGAGGTAACCTCTACGTTAGCTACCGATCCGATAAAAATAAGGAGATAGGATATCGATTAGGCTCATGTTTATTTGCAAATTTTACTCTGAATCAAAACTGAAACAGTTTATTTAATAAAAACTTGGAAAAAACGACTATCTGCTTCCTGTAACAAATTCTTTTTCTGTCAGATATTCGTCATTTATCCCAGAGTTCACAAGGGGTATTATCCTATATCCGGACACTTTCTTCCCGCTTTCGCTAATTTCTATCGGAACAAGCCTGATGCTGAGCCTTTTCATATCCATTGATATGCCGCTTCCTTTTTCAAGCATGTAATCTTGATATGGTTGTGTTGCGATTGGAAATTTTGAGATCTCTTCGCTCATTATGCCGGTGAATGCGCCATTTCCAACTAGCCCTCCCTTAAAGGTATGCTCGAGTGTGGGAAAGGATGTTGTTGCTGTTTCGCCAGTACGGAAATCTTTAGCCTCCATTGAGATACTATTTACCTTGATGCTCAATGACAGCGAGACAGTATCTCCTTCCTTTATCCCTTTTTTCAGGATAATTTCAGAGCCATCGTCTGATGAGAGCATCTTCCTGTTGTCTTTCCATACATTATAGACAAGCCTGAACTCATGTCTCTCTGGGAGATAGCTTACTCCGAACTGGTACCACAGGCTGGGAGTCGCCCCGTTTACAAGATTGAGATATTCTATGGTGTTGTTGTTTCTGGAAGAAACTGCCTTTATAGTAGCCCCGACATAATTGGTATCGCTACGATACATGGTGTATAGCTGATTGTAGTATAGGGAATCCTTAGCTAGTGAATTGGCAGCGGGCTTTTCCTGCGAAGTATACGAGGTATAGCCCATGTATCCCAGAAGTAATGCCAGTACTGTTACCGAAGATAAGAAGCCGTTCGTAGAAAAATGTTTCTTTTTTTCTTCCTGCTCTCGGTCTCGTTTTAGATTTGAGTAGGGTGTTATTTCTGCACCATGGAAAGCTATCGTTTCTGACATTATTTTTGGCTCTACTGCCCCGCGAGAGGGCTTTTTCATAAACATTTTCCCAACCCAGAATTAGTCGGATAGAATATTCTAAATATGTTTTCTACAATATAGATTATAGAATTCTAGATTGAGGGTGCGTTGCTGTGCTTTTCTTTCTTTTCGAAACGCAATATTTTTGAGATTGGATAGAATTCTTCTGTTTATTCGGCAGATTAGAATAAGCATTAGATACATGTCGGTACATCTTTCAGACCTGGAACTGGTGTAAATATTAAGGATTTTGGATATAGATATCTTGAATTTACAAGATTATTCAGAAGCATAGCGCTTATTTATACGACTATAGCGATGCCTTTGTACCTTGTGGCGCTCCATGTGAATATAGTTTACATAGGGCTCGTGGTATTGAGCGTAATGCTCTTCAATATAGGTGTGACTTTTACCTCAGGAATGATAGGAGACAGGGTAGGATACAAGTACTCTCTTCTCATAGCAGAGACACTGGCCTTTGTAGGAATAACAATACTTGCATTTTCTACCAATATATACATGATAGTGATAGGAATAATCATAAGCGGAGTCAGCGGATCCGGAGGCGCTATGAGAGGCTCTATGTCTTCAGGGCTCAATGCGTTCATAGCAAATAATTGGAAGGAGAATGAAGAGAGAGCCAGGAAGCTTGCCGGTATTTTTATGTTCGGAGCAGTAGGTAGCGTAATAGGCAGTTCACTTCTCTATTTCAATGCGCCCATAAAGGCATATTTTGGAACGCTTGGGGCTTTCAGGGTAATTTTTATGCTTTCAGCGGTGCTCCTTCTTGTTTCCATAGTACTACTTATGAAGCTTGAAGATTCGGAGAGACCGAAGAAGACAACCAAGGTTATGAAGATGGAGAGCCTTAAATACTCGCTTAGGGTAATGGGCTCAAACCTGATAACAGGAATGGGAATAGGCCTTGCAATACCCCTTATGCCATTATGGTTTGAACTTACCTATAAGCTGAATACTACCCAGCTCAGCTACATATTCATAATTTATTATGCGGTGGCAGGAGTGGGCTCTGTTGTTGCAAGGAAGATAGTGCACAGGATTGACCTCGTTAACATGGCTTCAATCACAAGAACATTGAATGGGTTATTCCTGATAGTCATGGCTTTCTCTCCGTTTGCAATATTATCCGCATTCATGTATGAGCTTTTCAGCTTCTCCTCGTCGCTTGGTGTGCCTTCCAGATCAGCGGTTAACATACGCGGCATTAACAAGGAGGATTATGGAACCGCTTCTACAATACAGGGTATCTCCATATCGGCTTCGCAGCTGACTAGCGGGTTGAGCGGCGCTTTGCTTGAGTACTCGCTGGAACTTCCTCTTCTGGTTGGAGGCGCTTTGCAGGCTATAGGAGGCCTGGCATATAAGAGACTCATGTCAAAAAGCTATCAGGAAAGCAATAGGAAAGATAAAACCTGAGATATCCTATTTCAAGGATAAGCTCAAGAATGAAAGGATCAATTCCGCAAACCATTTTAAATATTCACTGCCTAAGAGGATATGGTTATAGATAAGCGGTAAAATGAAGGTTTTCAAGCACAACAACAAATTAGCAGTATACTTGTCAGGAGAAGTGCAGAAAGCACTAGGTGTAGATGAGAATGATGAGGTTGATTTCTTTAAGTACAATGACAAAGCATTCCTGTTTTTGAAGAAAGATGAAGTATCTAGCTTAATCTCCGGGAACCTTTCTGTTGCAAGCCCAGTAGTGCAGAAAGGCGATGATTACATAAGCAATGAAGAATTGCAGGTTCTGAAGAAATTAGATACAGTAAGATATCAGCAGAGGACTAAAAAGAAGGTAGCCGAGATCCTTAACAGAGAAGAGAGTAGGCTGCTTGAACAGCTGATAGAGAAGAAGGCAGTTAATACATTTAAGAAAGACAATCAGGAACTTTATAGCATATCTAGAGGGATATACGATAAATTTTTAATGAGAAATAAGGTGCCTGAAAAGAAGGCGGATTCGAGGAGTGCTACAGGACCTACTCCGCCTAAGGTACAATTAAGCGGACATATAGAGGGGCCTTACAGCCATTTCATAAAAATACTGGAGAATGATGGTTTCCTTGTATTGCAGACAGAGGCGGAAGCCGGAGGAGTCTCACTTGCCCTTGAAGAAAGCATTAGACATGGAAAGGTGCTTGGGACTAGGTCATTCAATAAGAAATTTTATATAGTTACAAGGCAGTTTTTTGACATGCATAATGTAAAGATAATAGCTGCGATGAGGGAAGGCATTGAGAAGACGCAGGAGATAGCTAAGAAGGCGAACCTTCCTGAAGAGGGAGCCCGTGCGATACTTCAGCTGCTTGCGGAGAGCGGTGATGCGAGGGAGAAGAAGAGGGATAGTTTTACCCTTGCATGAATGTTTAGGCATTTGGACAGTGATAAAAAGCCCGATTAAAAACCATACAGAATATATGCATTTTAAATAATATAATAAAAAAATATCTGAGATTATGAGCGAAAAGCGGAAAAAGGATGCAAACACGTTTGTGCATTATGGAAGATTCGTTATTGCAATATTTGCGGTACTTGTGGCAGCGGCGCATCTGCCTTACGCTTCAATCTCTTCGGCAGGAGCATCTCACCAAGCATCAGGATCCGGATCTCCGCAGCATGCGAATTCGGTCCCGTTCGGATTTCAGGCACTTGGTTTTTGGTTTGGCATAGAGACTATTGCATATACAGTGATAGCTGTTGTATTCCTTTTAGGCATACGTAGATGGTATGCTGCTGCGACAATATTCAACGGCTTTAATGTTGTATTGTATTTCCTTTCAGGATATACTGCAATACCGGGGATAACTAGCATGGCTTTTGGCAGCAGACTTAATGCACTCACAAGCTCGCTTCCTAACGCAGTGATGATAATAAGCTGGATTGTACTTCTGATTTTTAGCATAGTTCTCTTGAAATATGACAGAGGATCTAAATTAGAAGAAGAGTTAGGATAAGATTTTAATGTAATCTTGTCAGTAATTACTAGAACTTCTTTTCCTACTGCCTAATCGCATGTTTTATATATCATGTATGCCCCTATAATTTTCAGTTTGGAGATATGGTATGCCTGAAAACAAGATAATAAAATTCCCGCATAAGGAGGCCGCAGGAGCTACAGAAGATAATGGGTTTTCCTCAAATGTCTCAAATATAGTATATACATATTCCAAATATCCACATCTGCGATCTTTTTGTTTTTCGAGATTTTATTCGATATACAATAAATTGGATCTGTCTGTAGAAAACATGCGTGATTTGGTATTTGGGGCTATGCGGAGTCAGGAAATGAAAACGATTGATGCTAAATTAACTTATGTCTTAATCAGGAATAGATTTGATCCGACAGATATGTTGGAACATAATACAAAAATATTAGGCTACATGATAGAGGGAAAAGATTGTGATATTTACTATAATAAAAGTACCAGAGATATCGAAATCCGCATTCCAAAAAATATTGACAGAATTAATGAAGATCGATTCGAATATATAGCTACAAAAATCTCCCAGGCCATAGACAGATCAGTAAGAAATGAGATATCCAGGATAGATTTTTTAGAGTTGCTTAGAGGAAAAAAACAGGATTGACAGGTTATTAATACAAAAACATTAAATATCTATTTTTTTATAGTGTTATAGTGGTGGAATTGGATGCCAGTCGTAAAAGATGCAGTAATGAGAATAGGGGCAGACTTACAGAGTATGGAAAAAGGTAGGAATGGAAAAGGCAATGAAGAAAAAGGAAGTAATAGCATTAGTTTTAAGGAGATAGTCAGATCAGTTATTCTGCCTGTGGCATTAGGTACTGCTCTTCTATTTACACAGGATCGCGCTTATGCCCAAGCCCAGAATCCAGAAGGGGATGCTGAGCTTCAAGGCCCTTCGGCAAAAGAGTATTTTACACATATAGCAGTAAAATATCTGAATCCTCAGTTGAAATTTCAAGAAATGAGCCTTGAACTTAAAGCTGTGCCTGTCACTAACGTTTTGTGGGTAGGGTATGAACTTAACTGCCTTTTGGATAATCAGATGTGGGCCCAGACGGGATTGATTTACTTTGGGGGAAATTATTACCTGTTAAACCAACTGATGGTGGAAGACAAACCACTTTATGCACCTAATGGCGATGTGGGCAGGGAGCCCACTGTAGGAGGAACGATTAACGAAGGAGATTCGATTAAAATAGGGCTTGATGTGGATAAAGGCAAGGTTCATTTCAGGCTGGAGGACCTCAGCAATCCAAAAGTAAAAGCCGAAAAGGAGTTTGATGTGGGTTCAGCAACTGCATGCGTCGGAAAACAGAATTCCGTGTGGGGAACTTATACAGGAATCGCAGTAGAAACTGTAAGTTATACTTTAAGCATAACCACACCGGGATTGCCTGAACTTAACATGCAGGAATTTAAGAATACATCAGAGATACTGCCTTCTAAAGATGATTTAGTTTTGGGTGCAAAATATTTTATTCCGAGGACCGGGGAAAGGGTTTTTATGAGTGACCAGATTCCAAAAAAGCCTGTAAATAATAAAATAGGCCCGTTTAAGGTTGATGTCTCTCCTGAATTGATTAGGATATATAGAGAATCTCCGGGAAG
>JAJZKQ010000039.1 GCA_021804095.1 Microcaldota archaeon
CCCACAAAAAATGCTGCAAGTACCAGTATAGGATTCAGTGTTGAGAGATGTACCAGTGAATAGTATGCGGTTGCTATGACCCATGGCGCCCATTTTGTCTTGGAAAATTTCCTGCGCATGTAGCCCTGGAGCGCTCCTCTCCAGTATATCTCCTCGCAGATGCCTATTATCGCAAGAAGTATGAATATGCCTAGCTTTGAGCCTTCGGCGTATATCATCGTATATACGAGCCTGACATCCTGAAGCATTCCAAGCATTGATGCAAGATAGAAACCCCCGTAGAAGACCAGGTATAGGATAATCGCTCCTGCAATTGCAAATGCTGCCATCTTTGCAGGGCTTGGGCCTCTCCATTTTATCAGATCCCTGTACTTCAGTAGCGAGAGCAGGGCAAGGAATGCCGTTGCTGCTGCCATCGCATAGACGAAGGAATTCTTGAATACTAGGAAGACTATAGGCCATAGCAGGATCGGAAGAGCTAGGAATATGATGTCTTGCATTCCGGTTTTTTTATTATTTTTCATTTTGGCACTTTTTATTTTTTATATTGCAGTTTCACTTCCATTTATGCTCAAGTAGGATCTTCCCGAATGTTTCAGGGGATGAAAAGAGCCTGTGAGCCTCTGCTGCCTGCTGCATCGGGAGCTTTGTGCTTATTATGGGTTTTATTCCATTCTTTTCTGCAAAGGCAAATGCTTCAGAAAGCTCTTTTGCACTGGCATTATGGACGCCGATCAGCGAGGCGCTTTTCCAGTAGAATTTTTTTATCTGAAGTGAAGATTCGGAATTTGCAGATGTACCGAATGTGACTATGCGTCCGCTGTGGCGCAGCATGGCTATTGAACTGCTTATAGGGTTACCTATCGGATCTATGATTATCTCGGCTCCTTCACCTCCCGTAAGCTCCATCACTTTCTCTGGCATGGCTCCATTCTCTGATGGATCGTACTTGATAACATGATTGGCTCCTGCTTTTTTCAACGCTTCCTTTTTCTTCTCTGAACGCGTTACCGCTATTGTCTTTAGTCCCATCGCCTTCGCAAGCATTAGGGAGAAGAGCCCTGAGTTTCCCGAAGCTCCGAAGATTATTGCTGTCTCGCCTTCCTCTGCTTTGGCTGCGGTCTTTAATGCTCTCCAGCTTACAGAGAGCGAAAGAGGCATGCATCCCAGCTCTTCCTTCGAGTATCTCTTTGGGGGTTTTATAGCCATGAATGAAGGCATCTTGACAACTTCGGCATATGAACCCCATACATGCATGCCGAGCACCTTCCAGCTTTTGCATAATACCTCATTGCCGGAAAGGCACTGCCTGCATGTTCCGCAGCCGTAGACGGTGCTAGATACTACACTGTCGCCTTCCTGTATTCCGGTTACGCCTTCGCCTACTCTCTCGACTATGCCGGATACGTCTGTTCCGGGAATGTGGGGAAGGCTGAAGTTCATCTTTGTGCCTCCTGAACGCATCAGTATGTCGAGATTATTTACAGAAGTGAAGCCTAGCCTTACTGTTATCTCATTTCTAGAAGGCATGGGCTCGGGCAGATCTATCTCCTTGAGTACTTCAGGCCCTCCGGTTTCGTAGAATCCAATGGCTTTCATGTGTTATACCTTGTCAATTCATCCTTTCTCTGAATAGTTTTGAAGTTTTATTTTATTATTTTATCTTTAGGAAGTTGACAAATTAAATAACTTCGTGTTTTATTGCTGTGTCCAATAAATAATCAAAATTAAGTTTATTCCATACTAACGATTTGTTCCTATTAGCTCGGTTTATGAATTTATGTAAAAGTTAAGCAAGTTTGTCTTTGCAATTATCTCTTTTTCAACGTTTCCTGATTTTCTGGAGAATACATATTCTCCGCCATCGTTTACGAGTTTCAGACCTGTCAAATCAATTGCAATATTTATCTTATGTTTTTCGGAATGGGGCTGAACCTTATCCTTTGTTTTTCCATGCTGTTTACTCTCCGCCAAAATGTCCTGAAATCGGGTATTGAGAAGTTCAAGAAGGCGCAAACGCCTTCAATGAATCCCTGAAGTTGCCTGTATCCAAAGTGGAAGAAACATTTACTCCGGAAAGCTTCCAGATTATTGTATTTGGATATGAGGACTTCCAAAGCACGTTCTTTTCTGACTTGAGACAATCCAGCAAGGTCAGTTTGCATCCCATCACTTATATTTGCTTATACAAAAATGGATAATTATCCATTTTCATATAATTATATATATGTATAAGAAGGTATATAAATATATCTTTTCATATCATTATACGATATAGTATATGTGATATTGTGGCTAATAATCTTGATTATAGTAATATCTGGGAACTATACGGGCTTAAGGCAGACCCATTTACTACTGATGCATTAGTAGTTTATGGAGGCATACTCCCCATAGAATGTTTCATAGGAAGAAAAAACGAATTACAAAGATTAAACAAGCAGTTTCGCTCTGGAAGTAGCAGAGTATTAGTCATAGGCGATGTTGGAGTCGGAAAAACTTCGTTTGTTAATTTTTCAAGAAGTCTGGCGATAAAGGGAGGGTACTTTTCGCACCTTAAAGAAATAGGTGTGATGGGGAACTGGTATACTAACGAATTTATAATAAACACCTTACAGGCAATCTACTCTGCCCTTACTTTGGAGTCAAAGGAGTCTTTAATATCGGAGGACTCATTCAAGAAATTAAAAAGCATTGTTGATTTCTATAATTACGAAAAAGGCTTAAGAGGAATAAGTGTAGCTGGTTTTGGTTTAGAATATGGAAGCGATAGATTTTCTCCTCCAATAATGATACCTACGAATTCTCTAATGGAACTTGCAACTAAGATAGTAAAAGAAATTCATAATAAAACTGGAAAGGATGTAATTCTACATTATAACAATTTAGAGAATCTTAAGGAAATGGATATACGAAGGTTATTTGAAGATTTAAGGGATTTTTTTCAGATGCCACATACACATTTTGTGTTTGTAGGAAATCTTATAACTAATGGTATTATACAAGGTAGTCAGAGAGTATCTTCTATATTCTCTGATTCTATAATGATAAATGAAATGACATTTGAAGAGATAGAAGAAGTCATAAACAAGAGGTTAGAGTTACTAAAGATTGAGAACCTTAATTTGGTAAAACCATTCGACAAAAGTGCATTAGACAAATTATATAACTTATACGGCGGCAACATAAGAAACATTCTAAATAGTCTAAAAGAAGCAATTCTTGCATCGGTCATAAATAACCCGATAATACTAACAGATGAAGACATAGCAAGGACACTTAGACAATTAGTCGAAGAAAGACATTTTAAAATATTAGTTGAAAAAGAACGCCAAATCTTAAGATATATGGCAAATAAAGAAGAGATAACTAACAAATCCTTAGCTACAGGAACAAATACTGCCCAGTCGAATGTATCTAAATATCTAAAACATCTACAAAACTTAGGCTACGTAGAAGTCAAAAGAAAGAGTGGAAAAGATAAGTTCTGGACTGTTGCGCCTAAAATCAAATGGGTTTTACTGAAAGAACCTAAACAAAAGCATATTGTTAAGTATATGCCTCCAAAAATCTAAAAATTCTAAAAACACCCAAATGCGACAAATTACCATAACACCCGAACAAGCGACAATACCTACCGGCTGTGGCTGAACAGTATCCATTCGGCTCTGAAGAATTTGGAGACTCC
>JAJZKQ010000021.1 GCA_021804095.1 Microcaldota archaeon
GATGCCAGAATATGGTTTCCCTTTTCTGCATATAATCTATCGCCTATTTTGGCATGGAGATATGCAGCCGCAGTTCCGGATCTGAACATGTCTGCGCCTCTTGCCGCATATCCTCCTATCATACCTGAGAGAACATCGCCAGTGCCCATAATCGCAAGGGAGGAATGGCGAGGAAGTATTATCCTTGTTCTATCTCCGTCAGTTACTATGGTCTCATGTCCTTTAAGAAGCACGCAACAACCCAATTCCCTAGCGGCATCCTCAGCGCTGACAATTCTCCCTTCCATATTCTCCTCATCTTCGGGTATATTGCCTGATAGCTCTTCGAATTCATATTTTTGAGGTGTAACCAGCATTTTTGGACTTGTCTTCTTCAGGAATCTAAGCGAATAAATAGCGTCAGCGTCAATCACTACCTTTTTATCATGTTTTATGGCATAATCTATTATCCTAGCTGAAATTTCGAGAGACCTCTTTTCTCTGCCGATTCCCGGGCCTATTATTACCACATCTGCCTTTTCTAAGGATTCAGAGACTTCTTTTAATCTTCCTTCGCCTATGTTAACCTTTCCAAACTGCCTTATTATTACATCAGGTGAAAGTTTTCTTGCAGCATCCAATATAGATTCTGGAACATAAAGCACTACATATCCTACGCCTATCCTCAAAGAAGCCAACGATTGCGATACTGCCAGGGAAGCCAGAACAGGAGCGCCATGATAAGCAGAACTACCTCCTATAATCACAACACTTCCATTATCTCTCTTGCTTCCATATATCTTTCTCGGAATCGTCGCAATCCTGAGATCCGTTCCATTGGCAATTTTTCTTCCGCTTAAGAATCCCATGTCTATAACCACACACAAGAAGAAATTGGAAGAGCTGTTTTATATCTATGCCGTAGCACAAACAATTCAAAGATGAATTCTCAAAAGCCGCAGATATGCTATTAAATCCAATCCTCCTATTCTTATAGATGCGATGATGCTCGGGCTAATAGGCGCTCCAAACAAGGGAAAAAGCACCATATTTTCAGCAATGACTCTCTCACAGGCAGATATAGCCGACTATCCATTTACTACAATAAATCCAAATCTGGGGATAGCCTACGCTACCAAAGAATGTCCAGAAAAAGAACTGGGAATAAAATGCAACCCTAGAAATTCCCTATGTGATAACGGCACAAGGAAAATACCCATAAATGTAACTGATGTTGCGGGGCTTATACCTGGCGCACATATCGGTAAAGGAATGGGAACACAATTTCTGAATGACATAATAAGTGCAGATGCGCTTATCCTGGTAGTTGATCTGAGCGGCGAAACAGACATCCAAGGAAGGCCTGGTAGCAACTTTAATCAGAAGGAAGACATACGTATGGTCGAAGAAGAACTTGCCAACTGGCTATCTGGGATTATAGAAAAGAATATGTCTTCTCTCTCTAGGAAAAAGGACGGAATTGACGCACTGGCTGAGCTCCTTTCCGGTTTCAAGCCAAGCGAAGACCAGATAAGGGAGTCTGCAGAAGAAAATGGCATAACCCTTTCAAACATCTCATGGAATCACGAGTCTTCATTAAGATTTTCAAGATCCTTTCTGGCTAGAAATAAACCCATTGTCATAGCTGCAAACAAGATGGACAAATCCTCCAAAGATGCACTTGAGAAATTTAGGAAAGAGCTGGAAGACTATACTGTAATAGGGTGCTCAGGCGCAATAGAACTAGCGTTAAGAAAAGCGGCAAAATCAGGCATCATAACTTATAATCCGGGAAATTCGAGTTTTGTTATGGGTCCGAACGCAACCGAAGACCAGAAGCGCGCACTTTCCTATATTTCTTCATATCTGAAAAAAAACGGAAGTACCGGGATACATGAAATTATAAATGAAACAGTATTCACATTATCCCATAACATTGTAGTTTATCCGGTAGAGAACGAAAACAAGTATGCTGACAGTTCAGGCAGTATCCTACCTGACGCAATTCTTATGGCGGAAGGATCAACAGCATTAGACCTAGCTGAAAAAATACATACAGAAATAGCCGCAAAGATGCTCTACGCCATAGATGCAAGAAATAAAATAAGAGTAGCTAAGGACTACATATTGAAAGATGGGGACATAATAAAGATAGTCAGCGCAGCAAAATAAATACTGTCTTATCATATGGTCAGCCAAACACAGAACTAACTGTTGTCAAAATCAACTATGCTTCATTCCGATCCTGCAAAGATTTCTACACTTTGTATGGGGATCGGAGAATAACCGGCTCAACGAATTATCTCTTCACTTTTATCTTCAGATTCTTATTTTAAATCTATATTTCATACATATACTACAGATCCCATACATTAGGCAGTTCCTTATAATTTTCAGGCCTTAGACACTAAAAATTCGGAGTAATCCTTTGTATATTGCATATAAGATAATGGTTCTCAAAGACTTCATTTAATCTTCCCTCCATTTTGTAAGATATTTTGCAATAAGAAAATACGCCAGCGTCTCTATAATGAGAACAGGTAACATGTACCACTGCATAGGAGCTATCCCAAAAACTCCTTGTGCTAATATGACTGCCGGTGTTGTCGGAATGAAAGTAAGTATATAAAGTGCTGATTTTGGAAGATAGGTATATGGATAAAATGTCGGAGGCAACGTTATCATAAGCAATCCTAACACAGTGCCTATGGCTGGCGTGTATCTGTTATTCTTTACGACACCTGAAAACCAGAAACTGATCGAGTATGTTGCCACTGAAACGAGTGCTCCCAAAAACAAAGTCATTAGAAACGTATAAGGAGTTAGTATACTAAAAATAATATCAAGTACAAAGTATAATACTACACTAGGGATTATCCATACCAGTTCCCCAAGAAGATGCGCAAACATATAATCTATTTTTGATGTTTTGGTAGTCATTATGAGGTCTTGGTAGATATAATCGAATTTTAGAGAACCCAGATAAGATACGGCCGTTATCCCATTCATTGCAATTATCGACAATAAACCTCCAACAAGTGCAAATGGCAACAATTTTCCCTGGGATAGTATTCCCACTACAAATAACAAAGACAAAGGAAAGGCTAGATTCGAAACCATGTAAGGCCAATTTACCTTTATTGAACGTGCACCGATCACAACGTGACCAACAATATAGTTAAGATTCAAGATTCACACCTTTCTTAATGAAGATGTCGTCAAGACTGATAGGTTTTATTATATCATCTTTCAATACAAACGACTCGGCCTTTTTCTTTTCAACATACGATATCCATGTATTACCGACCTTGTAGGAAGTTCTCCCTTTAATCCTTCTCTTGCTTTCGACTCTTACAAGACCATAAAATGATTTTAGAAGTTCTCCGACGCTGCCTTGCGATATGACCTTGCCTTTTTCCATCATTATAACATCGTCGGAAAGAGCCTGCGCCTCCTCCATGTAATGAGTTGTTAATATCACCTGTCCTTTTATTGCCTTTATAGCAGACCATACTTCTATCCTGGATAAAGGATCTAATCCTGTAGTTGGTTCATCAAGAAATATCACATCGGCATCGGAGGCTAAAGCCATAGCAACCAATATCTTTCTTTTCTGGCCACCGGAGAGATCGCCTGCAAGTTTATATCTCGAATCCCATAAACCAACTCTCTTTATTGCTGCTTCTGCCACCGGTTTTGCCTTTATCATATTCATTCCTCTTGCACAGAGATACATTCTTACTAAATCTATGGAATTGTACCACAACATTGGTCTTGCCTCCTGAGGTATGCTAACGGTAATCTCCCTTACTTTATAAGGGTTTTTAACAACATCATATCCATTTATTGAAGCTTTTCCAGAACTAGGGAGCAACTGAGTCGAGAGTATGCGTATAAGAGTAGTCTTTCCAGCACCATTCTGGCCTATTATAGAAGTTATCTTCTTGTCAATCTTGAAACTAACTCCTTTCAATGCAAAATTGCCATCCTTGTAAACTTTCTTTATCTGATTAACTTCAATCATAACTAGAGTTCAAGTATGAATATCTAAATTACCACACGTAATCATGTTGGGGTTTTCATCAGGCAAATAGCCTCGTCTGTTGTCTGCGTTTTTCTCGCTGATTTCTTCTGACAATATCATTTATGATGCTGCTATCAGACGGCATCTCCCACATAAGTGTCCTCCTCAACATGTTTCCTGAAGTCTGGATGCTTCCTGAAGAAGTCACGAACTTCCTCTTTTTAGGATTCTGATAACATAAGATACTAACATATCTTGGGAATAGTTACATATGCGTCTACCTCCGCATGTAACATATTGAAGTTATCTGTTTTTTCAATAAAAATCACCTACTAAAGAAGAGAGGAGCATGCAAAATCCTCTTTTATCATCAAAAAATCTACGATAATTATTTATTAATGGAGTTTCAACTATCTCTGTTTCTATGGTAATGGGATCTATACCCGAAGAAGTAGACATCGCAGTAATAGGCGGCGGCGTCGGCGGCTATGTTGCAGCGATAAGGGCATCACAAACAGGCAAGAGCATCACGCTGATAGAAAAGAACAAGCTTGGGGGACACTGCCTTAATTATGCCTGCATACCATCCAAAACACTTATCCATATAGCCGATCTATTTTACAATGCACAGCACGCAGAAGAATTCGGAATTTCAGGCACTTTATCAATAGACCCAAAGAAGATGCATGACTGGCGCATCTCAGTCTCAAAGAAATTGGAAGACGGAGTAGCCTTTCTCTGCAAGTCCAACCAAATCGAGGTGGCAAAGGCCGAGGCGGTTTTCGTCTCATCAAAAGAGATCCAGCTTACAGACGGAAGGAATCTTGAATTCGGAAAGGCTATAATCGCAACAGGATCAGAGCCTGCCGTACTGAAAGGATTTGAATACGGGGGAAATATAATCGATTATAAGGCAGCCCTCTCCCTTGATGTTATACCTAAAACAATGGTCATAATAGGTGCAGGATATGTTGCAGTGGAGACAGCGACATTATATGCAAAACTAGGCACAAAGGTGCATATAGTAGCAAGGTCGGGAGTCTTATCCCATTTTGATCCTGAGGCAACCGAGCTTGTTCTCTCAAGGATGGAATCTCTAGGCATAGAGATACATAAAAACAGCGAACCCGTATCTCATACCGAGAACTCTGTAACTCTGAGCGACGGCAAGAATATCTCCGCAGACATAATAGTAGTAGCAATAGGCCTACATCCCTATACGAAAGGGCTCGGGCTAGAAAACACCAAGGTCTCAACTGACGAAAAAGGATTCATAGCCACGGATAGCTCCATGAGGACAACAGACCCAAACATACTGGCAATAGGCGATGTGGTAGGCGAACCTATGCTTGCCCATAAAGCTATACGCCAGGGAGTGGTCGCAGGAGAGGTTGCCGCAGGCAAGCCTTCAGGCTTTGACAATGTAGTTATACCTTCTGTCATATTCTCAGATCCTGAAATAGCTATAGCTGGAAAAATATCTGGAGATGGATTATCAATAAAAAAATTTCCTCTTACTGCTCTGGGAAGGGCAGTCGCGCTGAACCGCACAAAAGGCTTTGTGAAAGTGGCATACAATTCCAATGGTCTGATAGAAGGCATTGAGATAGTCTCAGATGATGCAAATTCCATGATAGCCGAGGCTGCACTTGCAATAGAGATGGGAGCAACGCTGGAAGACATTGCGGATACCATACATCCTCATCCGACATACAGCGAAGGAATCCAGGAGGCAGCAGAAGCCGCCTTAGGAAGGCCGCTGCATTTCTTTTATGGAAGAGAAAAAAGGGAGTAATCAGATGAAAGTTACCTTATTTGCAAAAAGAGAGTATGCTGAGATATCAAAGATAAGAAAGGCCTTCAAGACAGGGCCCAATGGTGATATCTGCATAGCTGTAGGCGGAGATGGCACATTCACCAAGGCTGCAAGGGAATTTGAAGGACCAATACTTCCTATAAGAAGCTTCGATAAAGGCAGCATAGGCTACTACTCTGACATAAGCCTAAACGAAATAGAGTATGCAATAGAAAAACTGAAGGAAGGGGATTATTCCATAGAAAAGCTGGGAAACAAGATGGAACTCGAGCACAAGAATAAGAAATACTATGTTATAAACGAGGCAGTTATGACCAACGAGCGAGAAGAAGTCAGCTTCAAGATATACGAAACGGACAAGAAAAACAGAAAGGAGATATATCCTTTCGTTATGAGCGGCGATGGAGTATTGATGGCCAGCCTGGTAGGCTCTACCGCATACAATAAGTCTGCAGGAGGGCCTATAATAATGGATCCCGATGTTTTCTGCATAACTCCAATAAATGTAGACGGCCCATATAGAAATCCATTAGTAGCGGGATCGAAGCGCCAGATAGAGATAGAGATAGTGAAATATAATGGAAGACTAAGATATGACGGCATAGAGGTGGCAACCCTACGCCCCGGAGAGACATTCACTGTAAAGCTATCTGAAAAGGAACTTAACGTTATTCGTTTCAAAAAATATCGTGAGGAATTCGGTGCTAAATTAGAAAGAATAATAAGAAGCAGGATGGTAAAGGAGTAGATAAGGGAACTCTCTAAATTTAGCCTTAATTATCCTTGCCATTCTTAATATCCATATTCATATACTATTATTATCCAGGTAATCCAAGATGGAAAAAGTGCTAATCGAGACATACGGATGCACGCTCAACCATGCAGACAGTGACATGATTGAGGGTATTCTCTCCAAGAAGGAGATTCTAGTTGAACGAGGCAGATATGGGCCGGGTCTGAAAAATTCCTATGATTTTGTAATAATCAACACATGTACTGTGAAGAAGGCCACCGAGCAGAAGATAATCGAGAGGCTAAAAAGCCTGAACAACCTGGGAGAAAGGCTGGTGGTAACAGGCTGCATGGCAAGCGCTAATCCTGACCTGATAGAGAATGCCGTTCCTTCGGCAAGCATAATCTCGACAGGAAATACCTCCAAAATATTCGATGCCCTCACCTCAATAAAAGAAAGCGGGAGAATACACTATAACGGCAACAGCCATGCTGACAAATCCATAAATATACCTGATTTTGGGTCTACGATTGCGAGAATACCTATAAGTGAAGGCTGCTTGAGCTCCTGTTCTTTCTGCGAGACTAAATTTGCAAGAGGCCCTCTTAACAGCTTTTCAGAAAAGCTCATACTTAAAGCGATAGAGCTAAACGTAAAAAAAGGTTCGAAGGAGATAGAGCTTACCTCACAGGACATAGGCGCATATGGTGCAGACAGGAACACAGATATAGCGGAGCTATTGGAAAGAGCAAGCGAGATAGAAGGGAACTTCATGATACGCGTAGGAATGCTCAATCCCGAACACCTCAACAAATACATCGACAGGCTTCTTAATGCATACAAATCAGAAAAGGTCTACAAATTCATACATCTGCCAGTGCAATCTGGAAGCGACAGGATACTGCAGGCAATGGGCAGGAGGTATACTGTGAAGGATTTTGAAGAATACATAAAAACAATACGTTCAAAGTTTCCTGAGATGTGCATAGCAACAGATGTCATAGTAGGCTATCCAGGGGAGACAATCCAGGATTTCAAGGCAACATGCGAATTGCTGGACAGGCTTCAAATAACTATAACAAACATATCCAAATTCGGGACAAGGCCTCACGCAAACGCATCAAAACTCAGACAGATAAAAGGAGATGTGATAAAAGCAAGAAGCCTTAGCATCTCAAGAGCAGTCAAAAAAATGCAGCATGAAAATTTCTCCTCATACCTGGATAAAAATGTAAAAGTGCTGTTAACCGAATTATCAAGTAAGTCGATTACAGGAAGAACAGTCTCATACATCCCGGTAGCTGTCTTAGACGCTGAAAAATCGGATCTCGGGAAATGGCTAAATGTCAAGATAACCGGGAATTCTTACGCATGCATAATAGGCCAAAAAAGGGAGACCTGACATTCTGCCTACTGCGCTGTAGATAATCTGCATCACTCCATTTTTAGAATCAGAATCTCGGCATCTGCCAAAACAGGAATGCGATACAAAAAATTCAAAGCAACAAAAGTAATTTAAAGAGAATTAACATATGCATAAAGTATGTATTCGGAAGTGTTAACATAGTGAGCGGGAAATCCCACATGCTTCAGCGGTGGGATGAAAGCGAACCGCTGTAATAAGGAATATAATACCGATGTGAATATATAAAAGTGATGCGATGGAACTGACAAGAGCCTACAAATTCAGGATCTATCCCGATGCCACAAGGCAGGCAGAGATAGACGAAAGGCTGATTCTTGCACAGCAGTTTTACAACAAGATTCTTGAGAAGTCAATCGCATCCTACAAGAATGGAAAGACAAAGGTTTCGATGGCACAATTCAACAGATTCGTAAAGGAAATAATTCAAGAGGACAAAAGATACTTGAAACTATACTCGCAGACAAGATGTGAGATAGAATTCAGGCTTCTGAAGGCATACCAGAACTTTTTCAGGAGAGTCAAAGAAGGAAACAAAAAGGCGGGATTTCCAAGATTCAAGTCAAGGGACAGATATAAGTCAATAACGTATCCGCAGGACAATGGCTCTTTCTCAATAAGGAAGGACAGATTACGGATTTCAAGGATAGGCACAATGAGAATCGAACTTCACAGGAAGATAGAAGGCGCAATAAAGACGCTGGCTATAAAGAGGGAAGGAAGAGATTATTATGCAGTCTTCACCACCATAACTGACATCAAAATCCCAGAAGTCAAGAACACCAACCCCATCGGAATAGATCTGGGGTTGGATTCATTTGTTGCAATGTCGGATGGAACAAAAATCGAAAAACCGAAGTTCATGCGACAGAAAAGAAAGAAGATTGCAAAGTGGCAGAAGATAGTTGCAAGAAGAAACAAGGGTTCAAAGAGAAGAGAGAACGCAAAACAGAGACTGCAGAGCGCATACACCGAAGCAACAAACCAGTCAGATGACTATCTGCATAGACTTTCAGACAATCTTGTAGATTCGGGATATACTTCATTCGCAGTGGAAGACCTTCATATTCAAAACATGGTGAAGAACCACCGATTGGCAGGTTCAATACAGGACGCTTCATGGAACAGGTTCATCCAACTCCTCTCATACAAGGCTGAAAGTGCTGGTATGAAGGTAATAAAGGTAGACGCAAGGAACACATCAAAGGAATGCAGCAACTGTGGCAACATTCAGGATATGCCGCTCTCGGAAAGAACATATAACTGCCAGAGATGCGGAATGTCAAAGGACAGGGACATAAACGCATCAATAAACATATTGAATAGGGCAACTACCCTCGGACAGAGGGGAAGTCACGCTCAGGGAGATATGGCCTCTGCGATTCAACAGGAATCGAAAAGCCGCATCGAAGAACTGAGAACCGATAAAAGACATCCTCTGCGGGATGCAGTGAGCGCATGAACGCAGGGAAGCCCACGCCGTTTACGGATGGGAGGACGTCACAGAGGATGTTGGAAACCGCAGGCATCTTTCCTGGAGACAGGCTCAGACTTACTTCCGGAAAGAGAGAATTCGAAGGCATTCTGATGCCCAGGCCTGACTCCGGAGACCCCAATGTACTCATAATAAAGCTTGATAACGGTTACAACATAGGCTTGAAGCTCTCTCTCGAATCAAAGCTTGAAAAACTCGAAGATGCGGCAGTCCGTTCGAAAATGTCAAAGAACGAAAGCAACAGTCATGCTTCAAAGAAATTCAATCCCGGCCTAAGCAAGGTAGATTTAATCTATACCGGAGGGACAATAGGGAGCAAGGTTGACTATGCGACAGGGGGAGTATACATGCTCACCAAGCCTGAAGAGCTTCTTGACAGCGTTCCTGAAATAGCAGAAATTGCAAATCTCAGGCTCAATAACCTTATGAGCATAGCCAGCGAAGACATGTCTTATCTGGAATGGCAGAAGATAGCAAAGGCAGCGGCAGACTCGCTTAATGACGGAGCTAAAGGCGTTGTAATAACCCATGGAACAGATACGATGCACTACACATCAGCCGCTTTGAGCTTCATGCTCAAGGACCTGAGAGGGCCTGTAGTGATTGTGGGATCCCAAAGGAGCTCAGACAGAGGCTCAAGCGATGCCTTCATGAACATGGTTGCCGGGACTAAGGTAGCAGCCGAAAGTGACATTGCAGAGGTAACCATATGCATGCACGCAACCACATCTGACAGGCACTGCAATGTGATCAGGGGAACAAAAGTCAGGAAAATGCATACATCTAGAAGAGACGCATTCCAGCCTATAAACGACAGACCGATAGCAAGTGTAAATTACGAAGGAAAGATAACCTATGTGGCTAATTATTCAAAAGTAGTAGGAAACGATGAAAAGACAAAGCTGATGACCGGTTTTGAGCCGAAGATTGCCCTTATAAAAGTTTATCCAAATTCAGATCCAGGAATACTTGAATACTACTCAGGAAAAGGATACAAGGGAGTCATAATAGAGGGAACAGGCCTGGGCCATGCACCTGTCTCCACTCCCCATTCGGGATTCAACTGGCTTGGCCAGATAGAATCTGCCGTCGATTCGGGGATGATTGTGGGGATGACCTCACAATGCATAAACGGGAGGGTAAATGAGAAGGTATACAGGAACCTCAGGCTGATCAAGAAAGCGGGAGGACTATTCTGCGAGGATATGATATCCGAAGTTGCATATGTAAAGCTAGGATGGCTTCTTGGAAATTACAAGAAAGAGGAAGCAGCAGAGCTTCTTGCACAAAACATGGCAGGCGAGATAAGCGCAAAGAGTGAGGTTGACTGGTTCGGTGAATAGATGAAAGAGAGAGACTACTACTCAAAATTGGGATTCAAGTGCGGGCTTGAGATCCACCAGAGGCTTGAAACCAAGACAAAATTATACTGCAACTGCAACACTAATCTTACTAATGAAAATACAATAAAAGTGATAGAGAGGAGGCAGAGGGCTGTTGCCGGGGAACTCGGATTTATAGACAGTTCTACAAAATTCGAAAGCCAGAAAGAAAGAAAATTCATATACCACGCATATAGGGAATCAACCTGCCTGGTAGATCTGGACGAAGAGCCTCCAGGAAACCTCAATAGCGAGGCACTTGAAACTGCAATGCTTATATCCAGATCATTTGACTGCTATATCCCGGAAGAGATAGAGCCCATGCGCAAAAGCGTTGTCGACGGAAGCGATCCCAGCTCGTTCCAGCGTACAATGCTCTGCGGATATGACGGAGGCATAGAAATAGACGGAATGAAGATTCCAATACCCTCAGTATTCCTCGAAGAGGAATCAAGCTCGATACTGCATAACTCAGCCAGCGAGGTCGTCTATGGTGTCGACAGGCTGGGAATACCTCTTATAGAAGTGGATACCGATCCAGTAATACCGACACCGCAGGATGCAAAAAAGATAGCCATGAAAATAGGCCTTCTCCTAAGGCTTACCAAAAAGGTCCAGAGAGGCATAGGCTCGATAAGGCAGGATGTAAACATATCAATAAGAAATGGCGCAAGGATAGAGATCAAGGGTTTCCAGGACATAGATTCAATGGACGAAATAATAGAGAACGAGGTCGAAAGGCAGAAGAAACTGATAGCCATCTCCGAAGAACTGAAAAAACGCAACGCCGGCGTCGGAAGGCCTGTAGATCTTACACGCATATTCAAGCATACAGAAGCCAAGGTCCTCTCAGATTACGTCTGGCAGGGAGGCTCTGTCCTCGGCGCAAAGCTGGAAGGCTTTAAAGGCCTAATAGGCATGGAGATAGCTCCCATGACAAGGCTTGGCAGCGAGATAAGCGAGTATGCAAAGACAGCCGAAGTGAAAGGCATAATCCACAGCGACGAGAATCTGGAAAATTACAAGATTTCAAAGAGTGAGCTTGAGGGAATAAAAGATGCCCTGGCTCTTGGAGAAAATGACTCATTCATCCTTGTAGCAGAGAAAATGGAGCGTTGCGAGAAGGCTATAGAATTCGCATTGATGCGCGCCAGAATGGCCATAGACGGAGTGCCACCTGAGACGAGGGCTGCAAATTCAAAAAATAAGACCACCAGGTTCCTCAGGCCTATTCCAGGAGGCTTAAGAATGTATCCCGAAACAGATGCTCTTCCGGTAGAGACAAAGAAGACAGCCAAAAAGCTCAAGGACAAAAAAATAGAGATAGAGGAGATAAGGAAAAAACTAGAGCATGAAATAAGGAACAAACAGATAGCAGAGCAGATGCTCTGGTCAAAGGAGCTCTCTGCGTATGAAGAGATAATCGGCAGAGTAGAAGTGGAACCTATACTTGTTGCGTCAGTGCTCCTGGAAAAGTTTAGGGAGCTCAGCCGCTCCGGAGTCAATGTCGATTCGATAAGCCTAGATTCGTTGGAGTACATATTCTCAAACTACGCCAAGAAAAAGATAACGAAGCTGGGCATAGAAGAGATACTCAAGTCGTCTCCAAAAGAGAGATGGGAAGTCGACCGTATAATAAAAGAGAGAAATCTCTCAAGGATGCACAAGGCAGAGATAAAGCGCCTTGTTCTTCATCACAAGGACAAGCCACGCGGCGAGATAATACGGGAGGTGATGTCCAAATACCGCCTCATAGTAGATGGCGAAGAGCTTCAGGAAGCAATCAAAAATTCGGGATCATAATGGATTACACCATTCTCGGCGGATCGATGCAGGGAGTATCAATACACCTTAATGAAGGCGAAAAGATATATGCCGATTCGGGAAAGCTTGTGAGCAAGAGCGAAAAGATAAAGATGGAGCCAAGGCTTGTGGGTGGTCTTGTCAGCGCAATAGAGCGCAAAGTGACAGGAGCCACGGCAATGCTCACAGTCTTTACAGCAGAGACAGGAAGGTGCTCAGTATCCCTTGCAGGAATAATGCCCGGAAAGATACGGGCCATAACCCTTGGGGAAGGAGAGGTCTTCATATCAGAGGATTACGCATTCCTGGCAGCATCTGACAGCGTTAAATTCACAATTGAGACGATAGGCCTTGGCGCGGCATTCTTCGGAGGCGCAGGCTTGATACTCCAGAAATTTGTCGGGCCGGGTACCATATTCCTGCATGTTGTTGGCGACATAATAGAGTACGACCTCGATGGCAGTATTCCTCTCGAAGTGGATCCCGGACACATAGCAGGCTTTTCAGGAGGACTGAGCTACAAAATAACATTTGTTGATAATATAAGGACTGTGATGTTTGGAGGAGTGGGTCTCTTTCTTGCAAAATTCAACGGAAAGGGAAAGGTAATCCTGCACAGCGTATCGCGCAGAAAGCTATCCTCAGACATTTACCTACAAGGATATGAGCAGACAAAAGGCGATTCTTCTGGAAAATAGTAAAAATAAAAATACAAACATGAAAAAAATAGTCTATAGGGGACCTATCTTCAATGTCGAAGAATGGAAACTTCCCAAGACTGGTACTAAATTTGCAAGAGTTGTAGGGCACGATGCTGTCGCTGTTCTTCCCATTCTGGATGACGGACGGATAATAATAGAAAAGCAGTATAGGCATCCTCTCGAAAGGTATCTTTATGAGATTCCCGCAGGGCACATAGATGAAGGAGAGACTCCTACGGCTGCCGCCAGAAGGGAACTCGAGGAAGAAACAGGCTATTATCCTAAAAAACTCAAACGCATCTTCGGGATATTCGAGGCTCCTGGAAGCTTCACCCAGTTTCTGCATGTCTTTCTTGCAGAGGATCTGGTGCAGAAGAAGATCTCAAGGGAAACCGATGAGGTTATAACTACTATAAAAATCAGCCTGGAGAAAGCCCAGAATATGATACTGCGCAATCAGATATGCGATGCTAAAACCATAAGCAGCATATTATACTACTCCAGATTCAAATCCAAATAGTTTATATACTTTTATGAATAATTATCTATGTCAAACGGCCATAGGAAGAGTGAAACGCCCGAACCCATTCCGAACTCGGAAGCTAAGCCTCTTCACGATAAGAAATACTGCCTGATGGGTGGAAAAGCTTATTGCTGTTTGGCATTTCCATTTAATGCCATCCTTAATCCGAATCTGCATTTTGAACAGGTTTAGATCGGAATCTCAATAAACCTATCTTTTCCTATTAAACAACGAATAGACTGATGATTCGAATATGCTCCTAAATTCATTTTCTGGAAGCATCTTCCTGTTTTCATTAAGAATTCTCTCCGCCTCGGCTCCATGCTTCATAGCGACAGAGTATGCATAATCAGCACTTTTATATTTTTCTATGACCTCTATCAGGAAGTCTATATCCTCTTTTGTCTTGAGCTCTTTCCTCTTTGCAAATACGGAATCCATCCTCTCTTTTTCTCCTGTTGATGCTTCCTTATATGCATGAAGTGCAATCAATGTAAGTTTGCCTTCATAGAGGTCTCCATACCTTTTCTTGCCAAAGGATTTCTCATCGGCTGTAAAATCCAACACATCGTCCATTATCTGGAACGCATTGCCTGCCTCTCTTCCTATCCTCTTAAAAAGACCAAGAGTCTTCTTATCTGCACCTGCGACAGTGGCTCCAAGCTGCATAGGCCCGTATACGCTATAGCAGCTTGTCTTTCTCTCCACTATTCCATAATACATCCTTTCGTCAGCTTTTCCTATCTCCTTTATTCTTTTTGAAAAGTCTATGTCAAGATACTGGCCTTCTACTGTCGCAGTGAGAATCTCGCTGAACATGTCGAAGAGCCCGAGGCCTCTTTTCATCCCGTATTCTTCAAGATAATCCCTAAGCATCTGCCACATCAGCAGATGTGCCCCATCTCCTGCGTTTATTGCATGCTCACAACCGTAAATCTTATGCAGTGCAGGCTTTCCACGCCTCATCTCGGAGTCATCTTCAATATCATCATGTATAAGTATCCAGTCTTCAGAAAGCTGCATAGCGGCAGCAGGTATAATGAGCTCATCAGGCTTTGCGCCGAGCATCTGGCCTGTAATCATGAGCAGTCCTGGTCTTACATACTTTCCCTGGCGTTCTGAATACTCCCTGACTATCTCAGAATAGCCCGGAGGGCCTTCCCCATTGAAGTATTCAAAGATCTTCAGGCGTATCTGCTCCCTATGCCTGCTTATGTACTCACTAAAATCCATATACCGAAACCTAAAATATCTCAAACCTATATAATAATAAGCATTTTGAGGCATCACGTCAAAGAGCATTAATCCCAGCCATCACATCAAGTGCTGCGGATCCGTGACATATGCCTGACTTCAATTGTGGAATATACAGAATCAGAATATGCAAGCGCCGGGATTTGAACCCGGGTTTTTGACTCTCATCCTTGGCGTTGCATATACAACGCGAGAGTAAAGCTGGAAGGCCAAAGTCCTAACCAGGCTAGACTACGCTTGCTTGCCTTAACAATATCTCCAATAATATATAAATCCATTCCTAAATCAGAATTCTGCACATACAAAGCCTTATTTTCCACCCAGGTATTTTCGCTTTAAAGCACATTATACCTATCCTGCATCAGCTTCCATCTGAAAAAAGCTTGTAGTATATATGTCAATCGCATTAACAACCTATTTAAATGTTATCTGAGAAATATATTGGCTGTATCCCGTGATTTATTCTGGGAGAAGGCTTTGATATTGTAGAGCATTAGGTGTTAATTCACCTTTTCTACAATAATGAAAATTCCTATTTGGAATTGGATGTAGTCTTGAGAATTAAGATAGCTCGCAACGCAATTGCAAATACAAATACAAAACCAAAAAGTCGACTCTAGTCGATGCTGCTAGAGGACACTGCTATCAGATTTCGACAGCCATGCAAGTCTACACATGAACTTCATGTGTGGCGTACGGCTCAGTAACGCGTGGTCAAT